>JAUMVS010000126.1 GCA_030530045.1 Phoenicibacter congonensis | reverse complement strand
ACACAAGCTACAGCTTGCCACCGTTTGAGGTGACGTTTGACTGGGGCGTTTTCCTTGAAACTTCAGTGCTTCCATTTGTGCTGCTAGTCGGCATTAACTGGTTCGCGCTCGCACGAAAAATGCGCCTCACACCCCTGCAGTTCCTTCGTCACGACCTCAAGAAGGCGAGGAAATCAACTCGCTTCAACATTCCAGAGAAACTCCCATTCTCTTCGCGCTTCAGAATCAGAGTTTTTCTGCGTAACAAAGGTAACTTTTTCACCTTGTTCCTTGGAATCATGCTTGCGAGTTTGTTGCTGGTGTGGGGTTTTTGCATCATGCCAACGATGAACGGCTATTGCGACTCTCTAAAAGATGCGCAACCAGCTGAGCACATTTACACACTGAAAACGCAGGTCGAGATTGACGGCAGTGACTCCGACCGCGAGGCTTGGGCAGCCGCGATGGAATATCGCGACAAGGTCGACCAGACCAAAGCCGATGAAGATGAACTCGGAAAAATGGTTGCTGAATATTGGCTTGCGCATTCGGAATATGCAAGTTTGCTGGGGCTTGATGCTAGCAAGACTGACGCCAAGATGCCAAGCGACTATGGCTACAGCAATGAAACCTACGGGAATTTGACAGTTGGTGAGCTGGGTAAATTGTTTGAGAAGATTGGCGACCTTGACACCGATGACGAGAATTTGCATCCAGTCAATTCTGCGAAACTTTCGCAGTCGACAATCGACCAAGCAGAAAAAATCGCAGTTACAACGGTGAAAATCCCTCGCCGTTATGCCGATTCTGACGAAGAAGTGACAGTTTATGGCATCCAAGAAAACTCGAAGTATTGGACCGAATTCTCTGTAGCGGGGTTGAAACAAGGTCAGGTTGTTGTGGGCACTGGTGTTACAGAGAAATGTGCAATTGATGTGAATTCCGAGTTCAGTGCTGAGGCGATGTTTACGAATGACACCTACACATTCGACCCCGTTGAGTCATGGGGACCTGAGACAAACCTGAACATCTACATGTCGATTGATGATTTCCGTAAGATTTTCGACGAGGACGATGACTACTTTAACGGCTACATTTCAAACGACGACTTGCAGATTGACAACGTTTACCTCGCACGCGACACCACACCAAAAGACCTTGAGGCTGTGGGCGAGGAAATGAACAGCATCATGTCGAAGATGGTTGGTATCATCGTGTTCCTCGCGGTGGCGATTTACCTCATCATGATGTATTTGCTCACGAAGGTTATCGTTGATCGCTCGGCTCGTTCGATTTCCTACATGAAGGTTTTCGGCTACAAACAGCGAGAAATAAACCGCCTCTACATCAACGCGGTAACGGCGACGGTGTTTGTTTCGTTGCTCGTTTCAATCCCTGCCATCATTCTTGGAGTTGATTGGCTCATGAAAATCGCAATGGCCGATTACGCCGGCAACATCGTGGCAATCACGCCAATGATTGAGCTTGTCAAAACTTTTGCGATTGGTTTTGCGACCTACATCCTGGTGGCCTACATCGATGTTCGCCACATTCGCAAGGTTCCGATGGCAGTCGCGCTGAAAGTTCAGGAGTAATCGTTTGGCTTTTATCGACGCTCGGAAGATTTATGTCGGGCTTCGTGCCACAATGCGCGTATAATCAATTCCTGACAAGGGGAGCTTGCCGCATCGCAGGCTGAGAGTTGGCTGAAGAGCCATGACCCTAAACCTGATTTGGATAATGCCAACGTAGGGACAAAAGCTCTTTTGACAGTGAGCGGATATGTCTTTTGGTATGTCCGCTTTTTATTTTGAAAAGGAGCTTTTATGTTTAAAGAATGTCTCGATAATGTGCGTGCGAACACGCCTCTTGTTCACAACATCACAAACTACGTCACAGTAAACGATGTTGCAAACGCAATTCTTGCTTGCGGTGCAAGTCCAATCATGAGCGACGAGCCAGAAGACGTCGTCGACATCACTTCAATTTGCGGCGGCCTCAACATTAACATCGGCACGCTTCATAAATCAAGCATCGAAGCGATGTCTCTAGCAGGCAAAAGAGCAAACGAGCTCGGCCATCCTGTGCTTCTCGACCCAGTTGGCGCAGGCGCTTCCGCTTTGAGAACAAACACAGCAGTTAATCTCATGGAAGAGCTCGATTTGGCTGTAATTCGTGGCAACATTTCCGAAATCAAAACGCTCGCACTTGGAAGCGGAACGACTAAAGGCGTTGATGCCGACGTTGCCGACAAAGTGACCGACGAAACTCTCGATGACGCAGTTGCATTTGTAAAAGCATTCGCAGAAAAAGCTGGCGCAATCGTAGCGGTTACTGGCGCAATCGACCTTGTGAGCGACGGCGAAAAATGCTTCGTCATCAGAAATGGTCGCCCTGAGATGGGACAAATCACGGGCACTGGCTGCCAGCTTTCTGGAATCATGACAGCGTTTGTTGTCGCTAATCCTGAAAACACTCTTGAAGCAGCGGCTGCTTCAGTTTGTATGATGGGTCTTGCAGGCGAAATTGGACATTCCCGCATGCAGGAAGGTGACGGCAACTCGACACTTCGCAATCGCATCATCGATGCTATTTGCAACATGACAGGCGACGCTCTTGAGGCTGGTGCAAACTTTGAAATTAGATAAAAAAGACCTTCTGCTTTACGCAGTGACCGACCGTCATTGGCTTGGTGACGACTCGCTTGTTGATGTCGTTAAGGAAAGCCTCGATGGCGGCGTGACTTTCGTGCAGCTTCGCGAAAAGAACCTCGACCAGGCATCTTTTCTAGAAGAAGCAAAGGAGCTGAAAGCTCTTTGCGCCGAACGCGGCGTGCCGTTTGTAATCAATGACAACGTGGACATTGCGCTCGCAATAGATGCTGACGGCGTTCATGTTGGTCAAGACGACATGGAGGCTGGCGCTGTTCGCGAGAAGCTTGGGCAAGACAAAATCATTGGCGTTTCTGCTCAAACTGTGGAGCAAGCGCTTCTGGCTGAAAAGCAAGGAGCTGATTACCTCGGAGTCGGCGCTGTGTTCCCAACGAATTCAAAAGACGACGCAAAAGACGTTTCGTTCGAAACTCTGAAAGCGATTTGTGAAGCAGTCACAATTCCTGTCGTTGCAATTGGCGGCATCACTCTTGAAAACACCAAAGAATTAGCAGGTAGCGGCATCGATGGCATCGCTGTTATCTCTGCAATTTTTGGGCAAGATGACATTAAGCTTGCTTCCGAAAACTTGAAAGCAGAAATCTCGAAAGTGGTGGCGTAAATGATTCGCGGAGTCATATTCGACCTTGACGGCGTGCTGCTCGACTCGATTCCCTATTGGAAGGGGCTTGGCGAGACCTACGTTCGCTCGCTTGGTAAAGAGCCAATCGAAAACATGGGTAACATCCTGTTCTCGATGAGCATGGAGCAAGGCGCCGAATGGCTACGCGATTCTTTTTCTTTGCAGAAAACGCCAGAGCAAATTGAGCAAGACATGGAAGAGATGCTTCGTGACTTTTACTACAACGAAGTTGGGCTCAAAACAGGCGCTTCCGATTTGCTTGAGGAGCTTTGCGGCTTGGGCCTTCCGCTTGTGGCTGCAACATCTAGCCCGCGTGAGCATGTTACGCGAGCTCTAACTAGAAACAACGTAATCGATGCCTTTAACGGCATTTTCACTAACGGCGAGGTGGGCGAGAGCAAGCACTCCCCTTTAATTTACACGCTTGCCGCCACCTCGCTCGACTCAATTCCAAGCACGACTTTCGTGTTTGAAGACTCGCTTTATGCGCTAAAAACTGCAGCAAACGCAGGTTTTCACACAGTTGGAATTTTCGATTCTGCGGGGGAGCCGAACCAAGAAGGCCTAAAAACCGCAGCGCAATATTACTTTGAAAACCCGCTCGGGTTTCTGACACAACTGAAAGAAGGAGGCATCGCCGAGTTCAACTGATTCTATTCGCAGGAAAGGCCTGCGTGAGAATAGCGGCACGTTGGGGGCACCACCTCGCGTCGCTTTATAAAACGTAACTGAAAGGACATAGATGAAAACAGCAGTAACGATCGCTGGAAGTGACTCCAGCGGAGGCGCCGGAATTCAAGCAGACATCAAGACTATGCTTGCAAATGGTGTTTTTGCCATGAGCGCAATCACGGCCTTGACCGCGCAAAACACTACCGGCGTAACCTCAATTCTAAATTCGACTCCTCAATTTTTGGCGGAACAGCTCGACGCCATTTTTACAGACATTTACCCTGATGCGGTGAAAATCGGCATGGTTTCGGAGGGCGACCTCATTCGCACAATCGCAGGAAAGCTCAAAGTTTACGACGCTAAAAACATCGTTGTCGACCCTGTCATGGTCGCAACTAGTGGCGCTCGCCTCATCAGCGAAAACGCAATCGACGTGCTAAAAGCCGAGCTTTTCCCACTAGCGAGCGTGCTCACTCCAAACATTCCAGAAGCTGAAGTGCTCGCCGACATGAGCATTTCTAGCGAAGATGAAATGATCGAAGCGGCTCGCAAAATTTC
>JAUMVS010000125.1 GCA_030530045.1 Phoenicibacter congonensis | reverse complement strand
CAGGCGGCCTACGCGCTGAAGGACCGCATCCACCGGGAGCTGGGCTTTACCGTGAACGTAGGCGTTTCCTGCAACAAGCTGCTGGCCAAGATGGCGGGAGAGCTGGAAAAGCCGGACAAGGTCCACACCCTCTTCCCTGCGGAGATCGGGGAAAAGATGTGGCCCCTGCCGGTGGGCGAGCTCTTTTCCGTGGGGCCGGCCAGCCGCGCCCGGCTGGAGCAGATCGGCGTCTCCACCATCGGCCAGCTGGCCCGCATGGAGCTTGCCCGGGTCAAGGCCCTGCTGGGCAAGCACGGGGAGCAGATCTGGAACTACGCCAACGGCCGCGGCCCGGAGGAGCTGGCCTCGGACACGCCCCTCAACAAGGGCTACGGCAATTCCACCACCCTGCCCGCGGACATCACCCGGCCCGATCAGGGGCGCAAGGTGCTGCTTTCCCTGTGCGAGACCGTGGGGGCGCGGCTGCGGGCCGACGGCCAGCGGGGCCGCTGCGTCACCGTGCACCTGCGCACAGCGGACTTTTACGACTGGTCCCACCAGACGCCGCTCGCCCAGCCCAGCGACGCCACGCTGGAGATCTGGCAGGCCGCCTGCCGCGCCCTGGACCAGATGTGGCAGGGCGGCACGCCCCTGCGCCAGCTGGGGGTCAGCGTGACCCGGGTGAGCCGGGAGGCCGCCCGTCAGCTTTCCCTGTTCGGCGACAGCTACGACAAGCTGGCCCGGCTGGATCAGGCGGTGGACGGCATCCGCCGCCGCTACGGCGAAGACGCCCTGCAGCGGGCCGTGTTTTTGCAGGAAGACGGGGTGGAGCACATGGCGGGCGGCCTGAGTAAGGAACGCCGTACCGGAGTGACCAAGCCTCTGGACGAAGAAGAAGAATATCGGGAATGAAAAAAGCGCCTGCAACAGGCGCTTTTTGCTTATACGGGATAAAGACGCGGCAAGGCTACTCTTCCTCCTCCGCGGCGGTGGCGCCGGGTTCGGCGGAGCCTAAGGAGGCCACCTTGGCCGGGTCCAAAGGCTTGGGCGGCGCGGTGCGGTCCAGCCGGGCGCAGATCAGCTCGCATTCGTTGAGGGCGTCCACCAGCTCTTTTATTTGGGCAGCCCGCTCGCCGGCGGCCTCGTCGCCGAAATCCACGGCCCGCAGGATGTCCGTGGCCGCGGCCAGCAGATGGGGGAAAAAGTCGCATAAAAACAGGTCCTTCACCCCATCCCACAGGGCGGCGCAGGCCAGCTCCAGCCGAAGCTGGGCTTTTTCCAGCGGCAGGTCGGACAGGGGCTGATCCTGATAACGCTTGCGGGCCACCTCGGACGAGGCCACGACAAAGACGCCCGCCGCCTCGGCCCGGGGCAGGAAGTGGGGGAAACAGAGCCGCCACAGCTTGTTTTCGTCGATGTTGTTATTGATTTCTTTCATATTGATTCATCTCCTCGCGGCTCATGATGCGTATGGCCAGCAGGCAGCCGCCGCCTACGGTCACGGCGGCCTCCGCCGCCGCCAGCACGTTGCTCACGGTGCGGCTGTCGCCGGGCCGGGCCGCGTAGTTTTGCAGGGGATATTCAAAGCCTTGTAAACTCAGGCCGGAAACTTCGGTCAGGGGCAGCAGGCTAACCGTGTCGCCGGGGCGGCCCGTGATGATATGACGGCCCGGACCCAGGTAGCGGCCCTGCCAGTCCCCGCCTGCCACAGTCACCCGCTGCGGAGAAGCGCAGTGCAGGGGCAGCAGCAGGTTGGCCAGCTGGTGATCGGGCCGGCCGCCCAGGACGCCCAGCAGCCACACGTCGCCCTCGCATTTGCTCAAGGCCAGCTCCAACGCAGCCTCCCCGTCGGTGAAATCCTTACGCGCCGGAAAGGTCTGCCGCGGCACGCCGGGGAATGCGCCCCGCAGGGAATCGCCGTCGCCCACGATGAGGGAGGGCGCAAGGCCCGCGCCGGCCACCCGGTCCGCGCCGGCGTCGGCGGCAATGAGCAGGCAGCCTTCCGCCGCCTTTTTCCGGAGCAGCGCCCGGGCGAAGCCCTCCACCGGCTCCCCGGCCAGAATGACCACTGCGTCCATATTTTCTCTATTATCTTTACAAATCATTATTTATGACACCATTGAATTCTACATAATTTTTTATAGTTCTACATGATTCGCCTGTTGCCTGCTTGGTTTTAATATGGTACTATTGAAAAATAAATAATCGCTTCAGGATCTTTAGTATGAACCAAACATCGCCCGGTTTATTTTCCCTGGGACAACGACCCTGCCTGCGGCCGCTTGAGCCGGAGGACGCCCCGGCTTTGCTGGCGCTGCTGCGAAGCGGCGCGGCGGAGGGCCTGTTCAGCGGGGAGGCGGCTGACCTTACGCTGTCCCACGTGCAAAACTTCATCCTGGCCGCCCTGCTCACCGCCGGCGACGACTTCCGGGCCGTGAGCGACGAAAAGGGCTCCTTTCTGGGGCTGATCGGCCTGAAGGATATGAGCCCGGAGCGGGCGGAATTCTGCATCGCCCTCGTCCCGGAGGCCAGAGGGAGGGGCCTGGCCCGCGCCGCCGCGGAGCAGCTATTGCGGGAGGCTTTTTGCGAAGACGGGGGTCCGGGCCGCGTCTTCATGTACACCCGGCCCGACAACGCCGAAACCTGCGGCTTCAACCGGGCTATGGGCTTTCGGCCCCAGGCCCCGGAAGCGGACGCCGCGCCGGAGACCCTGGCGCTCAACTGGTACGGTATCGGCCGGGAGGAATTTCTGGCCGCCGTCGAGCCGCGTTAGAAAGACCGCCGGACACAAAAAGCTCCCGCTCGTCGCGGGAGCTTTCGTTTTGCTGTCATGACGGCCCGGTTCAGGCCTCTTTGCGCACTGACTGGCGGTATTCGGACGGCGAGATGCCGTAATTCTTTTTGAACATGACGCGGAAGGAATTGGGCTTGTCAAAGCCGCATTTGGCCGCGATATCCTGGATGCGCTCGTCGGTCAGCTCCAGATAGACCTTGGCGTAGGACAGGCGCAGCATATTGATATAGGCATGAGGGGTCTGGCCCATGGCGTTTTTGAAGGCGGTGACGAAATAGGTCTTGGTCAGGCCCGCGGTCTCGGTCAGCTGATCCAGATTCAGCTCCTCGAAATAGTGCTTGTTTATATAATCCACGCAGCCGTAGATGCCCTTGCGCTGCTCTCCCCGGTGCTCCGGCTTGGCCTCCGACGCGGGCACGCCCAGACGCACCAGTTCGGAGCAGATGAGATAGGCCAGCATGTTCATCTTCTGCGGGCCGGATTCCTCGTCGTTTTCGAATTCGGAACGGAAGAGATTGAGATAAGTCTTCAGCTCCTCGTTCACCGGGAAGCGGGCGGTAAAGGAAGAGCCGCTGTGTCCGGCCTCGGCCAGGGCGAAATCCATCAGCTCCGGCCGGACCACGATGTGATCCCAGCCGCAGTTGGTCTGCCGCACCAAAAGGCCGTGCAGGCGGTTGCTCTGCACCGGATAGCAATAACCGCTTTCACCCAGATAGGACGCGCCGTCACACACCACCATGGGCATCTGGCCCCGGGGCAGCAGAAATTCATATTCACGGTGACGGTGGCTCAGGGGCAGCACAGCCACATCGGGAGAAGGCTCCAGCACCGCCAGGGAAAGGTTGTGGCAATAATAGTGCTTGCATTTTTGGGTAAGATAGGCGGGATCGGTGTGATGGGCGGCAAACAGCTCCTGCAGTTCCGGCTTGATCTCAGTCATCGTTTTCAGTAACCTCCGATTATTGTAAAACAGTTGCAAAATCTGCAAAATATAATAAGACATAATAAATAATATCACCAGATGGTTGCGAATTAAGTCACCCTTTGGTTTGATTCAGGTTGCACGGTATTTTTTTCTTAACAGGGGCCGCCTTTCAAGCTAGGGAAACGTAAAAAAATATCCGGCCGCCTGCGCGACCGGAAAATTATGGTGGGCCCTCTGGGACTCGAACCCAGGACCGGCCGGTTATGAGCCGGCAGCTCTAACCAACTGAGCTAAAGGCCCTTCCGTTAGATTATATATTACCTGCCCTGACCCGTCAAGCTTGCATCGGCAAAAAATCGTGCTATAATTTTGCTGTAAAGGAAAGATCGTGGCGAAGGGAAGGAGAGGGACCCATGGAGCAGCCGAAGATCAAACCCGCGGCCGTACTGAAGGACGCCCTGGAAGCCAGCCTGCTGGCCCAGGTGCTGAAGGACGAAGAGATACCCTTCCAGATCGAGACCAACACCCACAGCCTCCGCAGCATCCTGGGGGAAGCTTACTACGACACGCTGATGGCCCCCTTCGACGGCTATTACGGCTACGCCCGGGTCTGGGGCAAGGTTGAGGACGAGCAGCGCATTTTGGACTGCCTGCAGGACGTGCGGGAATCCCAGATAGTGGACGACAAGCCCTACCTGGTCAACGGCCGCATGTGGCGCATCAAGAAGCAGTAGCGGATAAGGCCCGGAGTTTTCTGCGGGTCTGTAAATTTGCTATTGACAAAAGTTTTATATTTTGGCATAATACATAATGCATTTGGGGTTATAGCTCAGCTGGTTAGAGCGCCACGTTGACATCGTGGAGGTCATTGG
>JAUMVS010000124.1 GCA_030530045.1 Phoenicibacter congonensis | reverse complement strand
CTGTTGTGTCAACGAAAATTTGACGTTAAAAACGACCCGGACGAAGACGAGCTGGATCCAGGACATCAGCACGGTTAGTAGCAGCAATCAAAACGACTGCGTCTTTCTCGTCGAAGCCGTCCATCTCAACGAGAATCTGGTTCAGCGTTTGCTCGCGCTCGTCGTGACCGCCGCCAAGGCCTGCACCTCTTTGACGACCAACAGCGTCAATCTCGTCAATGAAGATGATTGATGGGGAGTTCTCGCGGGCCTGCTTAAACAAGTCACGAACACGGGAAGCACCAACACCAACAAACATTTCAACAAAGTCGGAACCTGAAATGCTGAAGAATGGAACGCTAGCTTCGCCAGCTACCGCTTTTGCAAGCAAAGTTTTACCAGTTCCTGGAGGGCCCACTAGCAAGCAACCCTTTGGAATCTTTGCGCCAATCTTTTGATATTTCTGAGGGTCAGCGAGGAAGTCTTTAATTTCGCGCATTTCCTCAACAGCCTCGTCAACACCAGCTACGTCAGCGAACGAAACCTTTGGGCGCTCCTCGGTGTATTTCTTTGCCTTCGAATTGCCAAAGCCCATCTGTGAATTCTGCTGTTTTGTAACCTGGTTCAAGAACACAAACATGAGCACGCCAATCAAGATGATTGGAAGCAGCGATTGCAAAATTGTCCAGAAGCCGCTAGGCAGAGTGATTGAGTAGCTAATCTCAGGGTGTGATTTCATGAGTTCGCCGAGAGAGTCGCTTCCAACATAGACGCTCTTGAACTTCCTTGGAGTGTCAGATGTAGTCGATGAAGTTGAAGTTGAGCTTGTAGTCAATCCAACTGTGCCATCAGCTGTTTTTACGCCCGACTCTTCGAGCTGCAAGTTCAAAGCCTCAAACGATTTGTTCATAGCCGAAACAATCGCATTGCCTGGTGTCGTCGTTGGGTAATACTCACCAGTTACTGTGTATTCGCTAGCTGCGTAGGAGACGCTCTTGACGCTCCCTTCCTCGACAGCTTGGACAAACTGCGAAGTGTCGAGCTCGTCAGTTTCGGTCGTGGTTGCGAACGGATTATTAAAGAAAGCTGAGGCAACAAAAATCACTGCCAAACAGGTAACAATTGTCGCAATGACCATTCTTCTCGTTTTGAATTGAGGAGGAATGCCATTCCTGTTTGGCGAAGGGCTTCCATGGAAATTATTGTTGCTGTCGTCAATCTTAAAAGCAACTTTTATTTCAGGGGCCTCTTGCTTGTCAGCGTCATCGCCATCTTGAGCGTTGCCAGGTGCTTGAGCAGAATTGTCATCCTGAGAGTCTTTTCCAGGAATGTCGCTTCCTTCTTCTGTCGAATTGGAATCTTCTAGCCTAGCGTGGTTTCCTCTGTTTTCGAGGTAATCTAGCGCCTGCGAAAGTGGCTCGTAGTCAACTTTAGATGTATGCTGATCAAGTTCGCTATTATTCTGTTGTTCAGAATCGTTATTTTCTGAATTATCACCAGTGAACGTTACGGTCATTTATGAGTTCTTTTCTTCTTCGATTTTTCTAAACTTATCCAAAAAATTTTAGCATAGCCGACCAGCACCAACCGCGCCTCAAACCTCACCTAGAACATTTGAAACTTTTGAAGTAGTCGCCCAGAAAGCGGTTGAATTGATAGAGAAAATCAACGCTATTAAAGTCCTTCAAATCAACTTTCAAATTCAAGTTTTGGGCAAGCTCTTCACGAGTCATTTCGCTCCAAGAAGGTGCGGCCGAGCTAACATCGAGCGCAAAACTCTCATGCGTTTCATTCGCTGGTGCTGTTTCCTCATCATCTTTAAAACGATGGAAGCAGTTGTAGCAAATCTCTGCATCATCAAACGAACGGCCATTGCACGCTGGGCATCTTTTCATCTTAATCACCATCACTTTCAGTCCATTGAATAGTTTCACCAACTTCAACCCAAGGCTCATCACTTGAGAAGCGCTCAAGAACAACATCGGCCTCACGATTTTTTAGCAAAGAGCCAGGCCCAACATCGAAATGCACAGCCACAACCTTCGACCGCGGGCTCAAAAATGCGATGTCTAGATGCTCCTTCATCCCAATCGTGTGCACGCTGTTGCAACTCATAAACACGCGAGTCACCTCATCGCGCTCGGTAAATTCGAGGCCCTTTAGCCGGTCGAAAAACGACACGAAACTCTCGCACTTAAAATCGCCACTTTGGCATTTAAAGCCAACAGGCCAACTAGACTTCTCGAAACGAATTTTGCTATTTGTCATTCCCAGCTCCTAACTCCGTTGTTTCCAAACTGAATGTCTTGTAGTTTTGCAATTTGTTCCTTCACTTTCGCTATTCCTGAGTCACCAAGGATCTCCTTTGGCTCAATTTCAACTTTTACTTCTCCAATAATCGGGATGTCTACTGCCGCTATCTCCCACTTCGCTTTCTCCACCCAGCTGTCAAATTTTTTGTCGGCAAGTGTTGAGCCCGCTGACATGAAATCGGTTGAGGAAGAAGAGCTTTCTCGCGCCAAATTTTGAGCAGAAGAATACGTCGTCGAAAAGGCATCGTTTTGCCCGCTCACCACTTCTTCTGTGTTGCAAATGTAGGGCTTTTTTGCCGACCAATCAGCAGGTGAGAGCCCCACTTTGTCGAGCGATTTCATGAGCAAGTCTTTTGCAAAAGACGCAATTTTAGAAGTGACAGTTTTTGTGTCGGAGGTTTGTTCATCAATAGCGTCTCCTCCAACTGAACCTCCATTGCCAAATGACTGCAACACGCTCTTCCATGCTTTCGGAGCGCCGCTCAAGTTGTCGCCTTTTGGCTCCAGCCGCTTTGTTAGCAGCGCTAACCCGCTTTCGTCCTTGTCTTCTTTCAGCTTCGCACCTGCCACAGCCAAGCCCCAGGTCTCCTCATCACCGCCATGAACAAACAGGTTTTCAACAACGCTATTGCCCTTGCCATGTTTCGTGAGCGACACGGCAATTGAGCCGTCTCGACCAGGAGGATTCACTTCAATGCGGGCCTTTTTTGCAGCTGACAAAAATCCATCAAGCATGTCGTTAGCAGAGCTAACTTTGTCCCTTAGCTCATCTGCCTTCTCGTCATATTTCTGCTTTTGCTCGCCCCAGTCTTCCTTCAAGTCACGAATCTTTTGGAAGTAATGCTCGAAGCCTGTGTTAGTGTTCGTTGTCGCCGAGCCAATGCTTCCAACATTCGAAGTGCTGAATTCACACTCTTCGCAAGTTTCAAAGTCGTCGCCCTCAGAATCGGACGCAGAGCCTTTCGACGTGTAGCCTTTAGCGCAGGCCAAATTCGCGTTTGAATGCATCTTCTTTTTTCCAGAATCATCTTCTGTGATCGGGTAAATTGCCTCGTTATAGCGCTCGGAATTTTTAAAGCCTTCGGTGTCGTGGTGGATTTCAGGCCAATCATAAAGAGAGTCGGCATCGGCTGATGCGCTTGAACTTTTGGCCTCTTTCAATTTGTCAACCACCCATTCGTAATAATCTTTTCGCAGGTAGGACTTTGCTTTTTCGCGCTCACTTTCTTGGGAACTTGGGTTCTCGTCCTTTGCACGCGCCTGAAAATAGGCAAGCGAACGATTGAAGGCAACGTTGAAATCCCACGCGTCAGCTGAAGAATAGAAAGGGTTATTAGCTGAAGATATTGACGACAAACTCCAAGCTCGTTCATAAAGGCAATAGCTAGGGTTACTTCCGCAATCAAGGCCATAGGCTTCCGCATTCAGCTTGTCCATCTGATTCTTAATGTCTTGCAGCTCTTTTGATTGCTCTTGAACATCGTCCATCTCTTTAGCTGCTTTTTCGTCTGCTTCTTCGAGCTCAGTGGTGTCAAGCGTAACGTCGCTTCCCGTCATTGGAACGAGAACCGCAAGCCCAACTGTGTGCTCGCCGTCGAGTTCGTTTTCGTCGTAAACATTGACCGAGCTTGCGGCAGCGAGGAGAGGAAGTGCTGTTTGGTAGGCATTTAGCCCTTTTTTTGCGGCTTCGGAAAACTTTGACCTTGCTTTGCCAACGTCGTGAGCTTGCTTGATGAGCTCAGCCGAAGTTGCGACGTTTCCCGTGCAAGCTACAACAATCGCAGAGCCCCAAAGGACATATTGCGTTGCGTTCATCGCCAAAATCGCAGTGTCACAAGTGTTTGCTACGCTGTAAAACTTGGCGACCTGGGCTTCTGCCGCAAGGGCAGCAGCATCTGTCTTTTCCTGAACAGCAGCCGCAGCACTGGTGATTTGATAAACGCGAACGCCGGTAAACATGAGCGTGACCGACAATAATATAGAGATAGCAGCAGTAAAACTTGCGCTTGCTTTCTTCGATTTAGCCTTAAGGGCTGCATGCGCAATCACTGAAAGTTCCCTTAAACTCTTCACCTTAACAACACCTCCTCTCACAAAATGTCTCCCGCACGATGCGGGTCAACCGCTAATTCGCATTCATGCGTCAGCTGGAACATATGCACGCCAAAAACTTCATCGCGCAACCCAAGCCCAAACAGAGTCGGCGTCCAGTTCAGCTTGCATTTGTAGTTCTTCGTAAACAAACTCGATTGTTCGCAGGTCACCTGCACGCTTTCGTTGTTAGCTGAAAAACTCG
>JAUMVS010000123.1 GCA_030530045.1 Phoenicibacter congonensis | reverse complement strand
TTGTGAACATTTTGTATATCCAAAAGTGAATGAACTGTGAAGGTTTAAACTTTGCACATGACTCATCGTCCCCGTTGTGCGGAGGCGCATGAACTCATCGTCCCTAAAGCATAAAACTCAAGAATTGCAAGAGTGCTAATGAAGGCTGTTTATGACGAAGCTTAATCTATTAAAATATATTCATAACGAAACCGTTAATGACTCACTGACAAAGATGCTTGCAGATTCTGTAAAACAAGCTAGCGAAAGCAAGGAGTTTGAAATGGTTATCACACGCGAACGAGAAATGCTCAAAATGGAAAAAGCTAATCAAACATTGGCTAAGGAAATCCAGGAATATAAAAAAGATTTACAGTCTAAAGATGATCGAATTGAGGAACTTGAAAAAGAAATTAACCGATTGATGCTAAAACAAAAACGGTTAATTGAAAACCAAAATAGATAATTAAAATCTTTTAATCTATTCAAAAAGAAGGTAACTAAGGGAAAGGGGAACTAACAATTCCCCTTTTTTGTATTTATGGCGCAAGCGCGTTAACAACTCATCGTCCCCTTCTAATTTCGAGAAGCGGAACGAAAATCACTCATCGTCCCTGTTGTGCATTCTCCATTTTGCTGGAAATAAAAAAGAGCACCCGCGAAGGGTGCCCTAACAACAAATATGGAGGGGATGTTGTCCAGAATAATGATTTGCACGATATTCCAGGTGCAAAAAACGTAAGCGAAAACGAAACTGGGCTAGCAGATTTGGTCGAAAAAGAATTTCGCTAGCCTTTGTGCTGCGGAATTCTTTTGCAGACCGAAGATGCAGCTCAGGTTCGTTTGCAGCGCTGTGGCTACCGCTTCCCGACAGGGAAGCGGAACCACCTTCCCCTTTGTGCACGCGAGATTTCCGCTGGTAAATGAGTGATTATGCTCGCTGCTAAGAACTCATCGTCCCCGTTGTGCAGCTGCTGCACATCACTCATCGTCCCCGTTGTGCGCTACACCGCGTCGGTGCCGCGTTCGCCAGTCCTAATGCGGATCACCTCATCGACAGGTGTGACGAAAATCTTTCCGTCGCCGACATTTCCAGTTCTTGCTGTTTCGCAAATGATGTCGACAATTTCGTCTACGCGGGAGTCATCGGTAATGACCTCGAAGCGGATTTTCGGAACCGTGTTAAGCAAAACCTCAGTGCCGCGGTAGTACTCTTTCCATCCATGTTGTGAGCCGCAACCCATGACCTGTGAAATCGTCATGCCGTTTACGTTTGCCGCGGATAGCACCTCTTTTAGTGCCTCGAGCTTTTCTGGCCTAACTATTGCTGAAATTCTTTTCATGATTTATCTCCTTCCAACCTTAATCAAGACCAACATATGCAGGGTAAGCAGATTCGCCATGTGCTGCGACGTCGAGGCCAAGTGCTTCTTCCTCTTCCGCAACTCGAAGGTCGCCTTTGAACAGGGCCTTGATGATAAATCCAAAGATAACATCGGCAACTGCTACGAAGCAGATTGTGACAACAATGCCGAGGAACTGACTGACGAGAAGGCTCGGGTCGCCTGTGTAGATGAGGCCGCCGAAGTCGGTCCAGCTGAGCTCAGGTACGCAGAAGATGCCGGTCAGAAGGCCGCCGACGATGCCGCCGACTGTGTGGCAACCGAAAGCGTCGAGTGCGTCGTCGTAACCGATTTTTGCTTTCAGAACCGAGATTGCGAAGTAGCAAATTGGTGCAACGATGATGCCCATGAGAACTGCTGCCCATGGCTCAACAAAGCCTGCAGCTGGGGTAATTGCAACAAGGCCAGCTACAAGACCAGTTGCTGCACCAACGAGCGTTGGCTTGCCGTTGCGAATGCGCTCAACAACCATCCATGTTGCAAGACCTGCGCCAGAAGCTACGACCGTGTTCAAAACTGCGAGAGCTGCTACGCCGTCAGCACCGAATTGGCTGCCGCCGTTAAATCCAAACCAACCGAACCACAGAAGAGTTGCACCAAGTGCGACGAATGGAACGTTGTGAGGGCGGTAGCTCATCAGACCGAAGCCCTTACGTCTGCCAAGAATGAATGCAAGCACGAGACCTGTGAGGCCAGAAGAAATGTGAACTACGTCGCCACCTGCAAAGTCGAGAGCGCCAATCGTGTCGCCAATGAAGCTTCCGTCGCCGCCCCAAACCATGTGAGCCAGTGGTGGGTAAACAAGAATTGTCCAGCAAGCGACGAATGCGCACACAGCTCCAAACTTCATTCTGCCTGCTACAGCGCCTGTAATGATTGCCGTAGTAATCATGCAGAATGCCATTTGGAAGAACACGTCGACGAGCGCTGGGTAGCTGTCGTGTGAAAGTGCCGAAGTCGCTTCCGAAGTCATGTTGCCGACCAAACCAAACAAGCCGATTTGATCAAAGCCGCCGAAGAATGGGATTGAGTTGTCGCCGCCGTATGCAAACGACCAACCAAACAGTGTCCATGTGATGGCTACGATGCCGAGCACCGCGAAGCACATAATCATGGTGTTCACGACATTCTTTCTACGCGAAAGGCCGCCATAGAAGAATGCCAGACCTGGAGTCATGAGCAGCACAAGCATTGCACAAATGATCATGAAACCGGTGTTTCCAGAATCAAACATCTTTTCCTCCTTAAATAGAATTCCAATTGAATGATTCCGATTATGAAACTTAAAAATTTGTTAAACACGCCGCAAAACGCATTTAATAAAACGTTAAAAACGTTGCAACATCTCCGAAACAGTCCGAAAACAAACTTGAAATAAAAGGGCCCAGAAGTGTTTTTTACATTTCTGAAAAATGATTTGTGCTATGTGAACAATGGGGACTGCACAATGGGGACGATGAGTTCTGTGCAGGAAAACTAACTCTCGGCGCGAACGCACGGCCAGCCGGGTTCTTGATACCTGAAAATGGGGACGATGAGTGATTGGTAGAGTGGTTGGCGGGCGCTACGGCTTTGTGAAATGGGGACGATGATTGTTGCGGCGGGCAAACCAGAGGTCTTGTTTTTCGTAGATGCGGAAAGGTCCCGAGGCAAAAAGCGCAATGGGGACGATGAGTAGGAAGTATTCGGGGCAAACGATGCCGAAAAGCTCAAATGCCATCGCTAAAGAGGCAAAGCCGCACTTGGTCGTGCCCGCCATGAGCCCCACCATTCCGAGTGCCGCGCAAACTGTTGGGCTGATTCCGAAGGCACTTCCGAAAAAAGAACCGAATGTTGCGCCAATAAAAAGCGCAGGGATAATTTCGCCGCCTTGAAAACCGCCGCCGAGGCTCACCGCAGTAAAAACAATCTTAAAAATGCATGCCCACCAGGCAACTTTAAAAGTTGAGTCGGTAATGCATTTGAGAATTGTGTCGGAACCAACGCCGTTATAGGTCTGCTCGCCCACCAGCAAAGTGAGAACGATCACAAGGAACGCGCACATAAAAACTTGCACATATTTACTGTCGGAAAACTTAGCGAACAAAAACTTCATCAGACGCGTACACTGCGAAAACGCGACCGAAAGAACCGCACAGCAAAGTCCAAGCACAAAAACGAGCAGGAAGTTTTCTGCTGTGAAGTCGAGAGGTGAGCCGATGTTTGCAACGAGGAAAGAAACGTTCAGGGCACCTGCGATTAATCTCGCAATCATGGAAGAAACCACGGCAGGAAGAATTGCGTGAGCGCTGGAAATCCTTCCCTTTTCGAGTTCAAGCGCGAAAATTACGGCAGTGATTGGAGTTCCAAAAAGCGCGGAAAACGCTGCGCTCATTCCGGTAATGATGATCACGGGCGACTCATGTTCTGCGACTTTAAACAATTTGCCAATCTCGCTTCCAACAGAACCGCCAATTTGCAAAGCGGCCGCCTCGCGGCCAACGCTCGCGCCAAAAAACTGCGAAATGAGGGTCGAGGCAAAAATGAGCGGCGCCATTATCCAGCGGACGTAGGTCCTCTCGTGCATGCGCTGAATGACGCGATTCGTGCCCGTCGGGTTTTTTACGCCCGCAAGCTGATGAATCAAAACAATCAGGAAGCCGCCCACTGGAAGAAGGAAAATCAGGTGTTCGTGAGCAATGCGGAAGCTGTTGCACCAGGTCAAGGCGAGAGAAAAAATTGAAACAATCAGGCCAACTACTAAGCCAATTGCAACTGAAGCAGCAGAAATCCTGACTATATTTTTAAAGCTCCCCATACCCAAATTGTAAAACGTTCAAAGGCTTCGCGAGGCAATGATAATTGGGGACGATGTGCGAAATGGGGACGATGAGTCGACGGCGATTGAAGACTGTCGTGCATTCGTTTGGCTCCGGATGAGAGCTTCGCTCTCATAAGTCGCCTGCACGAACGCACGCCCAGTCTTCATCTTGATACCTGAAAAATACGCGCTTCGCGCTCCCAGGGTTCGCTTCCGGATGCGTCGCCATCGGAAAACTAACTCTCGTCACGAACACACGGCCAGTCTTCATCTTGATACCTGAAAAATGGGGACGATGAGTTGTGTGCAAGCTAACCTCCAGGTTGAGTGAGCGCTAGCGAAAACGAGACTGGGCTAGCAGATTTGGGCGAAAAAGAATTTCGCTAGCCTAGCGGCTGCGGAATTCTTTTGCAGGCCAAAGAT
>JAUMVS010000122.1 GCA_030530045.1 Phoenicibacter congonensis | reverse complement strand
TTTACTCGTAGAGTTTTTCGAGGAATGCTTCTGATTCGGGGTCGTCATTGAAGATGTCGCGCGCGAGGCCGCATTTCACGAGCTTGCCTTCTTTCATGCAAATGACATCGTCGGCGATGCGCTTTGCCTGTGCGAGATTGTGAGTGACGAGCACGATTGTCATCGATGATTTGAGGGAAACAAGCACATCTTCAATCTGGCGAGTGCTTGCGACGTCGAGAGCCGAGCAAGGCTCGTCAAGCAACAGAACTTCTGGCTCAACAGCAAGCGCACGCGCAATGCAAAGGCGTTGCTTTTGGCCGCCCGAAAGGCTTTGCGCTTTATGGTTCAAGTTTCCATCAATCTCATCGTAGAGCGCCACTTTTTTGAGCACATCAACACACTTGTCGGCCATTTGCTTGCCGCGTTTTGCTCCGTGATAGACGAGTGAATAGGTGATGTTTTTCTGCACCGAGAACGGGAAGGGAAGCGGTTCTTGCGCAACCAGCCCAATTCTGCGACGAAGAGTTTCGACTGGCATGTTGCGAACATCGTCGCCATTAAGCGTAATCTCGCCATCGCGTTTCGTGCCTTCATTCAGCAGAAACGTCTCGTTGATGCAGCTCAAAAGTGTTGATTTTCCGCAGCCAGAAGAGCCGATGATTGCTGTAATTCTGTTTGGAAAAATGTCGCAGCTTAAATCCTTCACAGCATTTTTTTCGCCGTAGCTCGCATTGATGTTCTTAATTTGAATCACAGGAGTCGTGTTTAAACTCTCCATTTTTTCTTACCTTTCGTTGAAACGACCGCAACGATTGCATTAATCACGAGGACTATTGCCATCATCACGAACGCCGTTGCGTAGACTTGCGGAATGGTTGTTTGCTGTGCAAGCATGAGATACAAATGAAGCGGAAGTGCCATTGCTGGCGAGAAAATATTCGTTGATGCAGGTGCGAACGCGACGCCGCCGGTGAAGATTAGAGGTGCGCACGCTCCCATTGCAAACGATGCTCCAAGCGCAACCGTTGCAAGAATTTCGCCAGCGCACGCAGGCATTATGATTTTCCTCACGGTGTAGGGGACAGAACATCCGAGGTTTAGCGAAGCGCGAACAAGCCCTTCAGGAATTTCTTTGAAAGCATTTTCGAAGCGAACTTCAAGGAAAGGCAAAATCATAAGCGCCAAAGCTACGCCGCCCGAGAGCACGCAGCGGCCAAACCCAAGGTTTCGCACGAGAACTGCATACACAAAAAGGCCAAGAACAATTGACGGAACACCCGCACAGACACCGAAAATGTGCCCCATCGCTTTTGAGACTTTTTCGCTTTTGCAGAAGAAAACTTGATAGAGAGCAAACGCGCAGCTGAGCGGGAACGCAAGCACAACAGACACAAGCACAAACATCAAGCTACCGATGATTGCAGGGTAAATTCCGCCTTCTTCTCCAAGCACTGCGCCCGATGGGCTAGTTGTCAAAAACTCCCAAGAAATGTAGCTGTAGCCTTCTACAAAGCAATAGCCAAACGTAAAAATCAGAAGTCCAATTGCGATAGCAATGCCGGTGAGCGAGAGCACATGAACAAAACTTCCTCCTGCTTTTGACATGAGGAAGCTGCTATTGTTTCCGTTGCTGCTTGAGATGGTCGCTGCTGAAGAGTTTGCAGAATCCTCACCTGTTGCGTTGTCTGTTGCGTTTGGCTCAGATGCTGAAATTGCAGCGAACTGGCGTTTATGTTCACGTTTCTTAAGTGCATTGGAAATCGATATCGTAATGATGTTTACAAGGAACACAATCACGAGCAACACGAGACCCGAAGCAAACAGCGCGCTTGAATGCATGCTTCCAGCTTCTGCTGCGCCCATTTCGAGAGCGATCAGTGATGCAATTGTTTCCGATTTTCCTAAAAGCTCGGGGAAAAGATTAGCGTTGCCAACTACCATCATGACTGCCATGGTCTCGCCAATTCCGCGTGCGAATGCGCGAAGCGAAGGTGGCAAAAACTGTGGCATCGAGTTTGGAAGCACGATGAATGCCAAAAAATACCATTTTCCAACGCCGAGGTTCATGGAGTCGCGTTGGTATCGTTCTTTCACTTTTCGCATCGTTTCTGCGAAAGACGAAATCATGAACGGTAGCAACATTACTGCCAGAACAATTGAGGCTGTGAGCACGCAAGATCCAGTTGGATGCCCTGCTTCGAGGAACATTTTCGCGAGCACGACTAGCCCGACGAAGCCATAAATTACGCTTGGAGCACCTGCTAGAAGGTCGATTCCTGCGCAAATTAAACTTCTGGCTCCCGATGATTCTATTGAGCATAAATAAAGCGCTGCAAACACCGAGACTACGAATGCAAACAGAAGGCCTAAACAAGAAACGGCGAGCGTAGCGGCTATGAAATTGCCAATTCCGAAAGAAACTTTCGTTCCGTAATCGACTGGCATCCATTCCGTTCCGAAAAGAAAATCAACGATGCTGTAGTGCGTCAAGAACCAAACCGACTCGTCGATTATGACAAAAATCACGAAGCACAAAATCACGATTGACGCGATTGAAAGAAATTTTGTGACTCCCGAAAAAAGTACATCCGCCCAGTTTGTGGCCGGGCGGATGTTGTTTCTGCTTTTCATTTTTTTAATTCTAGTTCAGGTTTATGCCTTGAATGACTGCAAGTTTCGACTAGAAAGCTGGAATGTAGCCGTTGCTCTCGACAACCTCGCGGCCAGTGTCAGAGAAGATGTAGTCGATGAAAGCTTGCTGAATCTTTGTAGGCTCGCCTTTGCCAACGAACATAACTGGGCGCTGTACTTTGTAGTCGCCAGAAAGAATGTTAGCCTCGGTGCACTCAACGCCGTCAACCTTCATTGCAAAAAGAACTTTGCTGCTCTTGTTTGCCTTGTTGTATGCGCCGTAGCCTGCATAGCCGATTGCCCACTCGTTGTTTGCGATGTTAGTTGCGAGCTCTGTCATTGAAGCTGACTGTGTTGCAGCTGAAGTGATTTGAGTGTCGCCCATGATGTTTGTCTGGAAGACCTCGTATGCGCCACCAGAAAGGTCGCGAATGTAAACCTGAATCTCCTGGTCAGGAAGCGAAGAGTCTACTTCGCTCCATTTTGTGATTTTGCCAGCGAAGATGTCGCGAATCATGTCAGATGTCATTGAGTCCATCTTCTCGGTGATTGGGTTTGAAGCGTTCACTGAAACAGTGAGGGCGTCCTTTGCGACCTGGTACTCTTTGTAGTCGCCAAGCTCTTCCTTCTCTTTGTCTTTCAAAGAACGAGCAACCATGCCGAAGTCGCATGTGCCTTCTTTGAGAGCACTAACGCCAACGCCTGATCCGCCTGGAGCTACATAAATTGAAATGTTTTTCTCTGGCAGGCTTGAGTCGACCTTGTTCCACTTCTCATATGTGTCGGTGAATGAAGAAGCGAGCGATGACATGATTGGGTAAAGCGAAGTTGAGCCGCAGAACATTACGTGTGTTGCGTCCTCAGACGAGCTTGAGCTTGTTGATGAGCTTGAGCTCGAGTTGTTGCCTTGTCCTGAGCAAGCTGTGAGAGCGAGTGAGGACAAAACGAGAGCAAGTGCCATAACAACGGCAAGAATTTTGCTCTTAGATGATTTTGCGAATTCCATTAATTCCTCCCTAATTAATAGTGTTGCGAGAGTTCACACATAAAAATGCGAAAACCATTATTCAATTGTTCACAGATTTAGCATGAATGCGGAAACTTCCGCACAGGCAGAAAGAGCCAACTCCCTTTTTATTAAAGCTGGAGCAGTTGGATTGAAAAGCAGAAAAATCAGTCCACCAGCTTCTCGTAGCCGTTTATTATAAATCAGAATTGATTGAACATCTCTAAATGTCATTAAAAAAATTATAAAGCGTTTATTCTCACGCGCACATAAGAATGGGCAACGGGTGTGCACATCGGGGACGATGAGTTCTGCGCAATGGGGACGATGAGTTCTGTGCAATTGATTATTCGTGCCGCACAGACTAAAATTTGAAGTGTGTTGAGGACTTCTAAAGGAGGATGGATTATGAATTACGACGAGTTAAAAGATGCAATCAAGCAGGCAATGAAAGACCATGACAAGAACAGGCTTGCAATTTTGCGCCAGGTTCACGGCGAGATTAAAAACATTGAAGTTAACGAGCGCCGTGAGATCGAAGATGCCGACGTCGTTGCAATGTTTAAGCGCGTAATTAAACAAACTCGCGAGACTCTTGAGGCCTCTGTAAAAGCCGGCAACAATCAGGAAAGAACCGATTTGCTGACCGAGCAAGTTGAAATCCTTGAGGGGTATTTGCCAGCGCAAGTTTCAGGCGACGAGCTCATGGCTTTGATTGAAAAGGTGCTAGAGGAGACTGGCGCTACAACAAAGAAAGAAATGGGCAAGGTAATGGGCGCCCTCACAAAAGCAACCGACGGCAATTTCGACAAAGCTGCCGCAGCAAAAGAACTGGGAAGCAGACTTTCCTAGAATTATTTCCCCTTCCTATACAGCGCTTCTTCCACGCGAATTCTCGTTTGCACAACGGGGACGATGAGTCGACGGCGAATGGCGGCTGCCGCGCATTCGTTTGGCTCCGGATGAGAGCTTTGCTCTCATAAGTCGCCTGCACGAACACAC
>JAUMVS010000121.1 GCA_030530045.1 Phoenicibacter congonensis | reverse complement strand
GCATGCTCTCGTGATGAGCCGCAGCCAAAATTTTCACCGGCGACTATGATGTCACCTCTGTTTACTGTAGAGGCAAAGCTGCCGTCAAGATCCTCCATGCAGTGTGCCGCAAGATCCTCGTCCCGGTAAAGTGCGAGATAGCGCGCGGGAAGAATGACGTCGGTATCGACGCTGCTTCCGTATTTGAATACTTTGCTTGCCATCATCACACCTCCTCGCTGTCTGGAATGGCTATGCATCCCGCTACGGCGGATGCCGCAGCAACTGCGGGGCTTGCAAGATAGATCTCCGAATTTTGCGGCCCCATTCTGCCTACAAAGTTGCGGTTAGTGGTCGATACGCAGCGCTCGCCCGAGGCCAAAACGCCGACGTGACCGCCATTGCACGGACCACAGGTCGGCATCGATACTGTTGCACCGGTATCCAAAAAGCAGTCGACTATACCCTCATGCATTGCCTGACGGTAAACCTCCCAGGTCGCGGGGATTATGATGCATCGAACGTGGTGAGCAATCTTTTTGCCGCGCATGATATCCGCTGCAGCGCGCAGATCGCTCAGCTGTCCGTTCGTGCAGCAGCCGATGACTACCTGGTCTATGTGCAGACCGCTGAAGGTTGCTGCCTCTCTTACGTTTGACGGCAAATTGGGAGCGGCCACGACCGGCTTGAGCGTTGACAGATCAATGTCTATAGTACGTGTGTACTCGGCGTCCGGATCCGCGGTCACGATGGCGTATGGCCTGTTAACTCGTCCAGTGATGTATTCAATGGTTTTGCTGTCAACGGGGAATATGCCGTTTTTGGCTCCGGCCTCTATAGCCATGTTGCATATGGTGAATCTGTCGCTTATTGATATATCGGCAACGGCATCGCCGCAGAATTCCAGCGACTGATATCTTGCCCCGTCGACACCTATCATTCCAATGAGCGTGAGGATAAGATCCTTACCGCCTACGTTTTTTGGAAAAACACCGTGCAGATTTACCCTTATTGCGGGAGGAATCTTGAACCAGCTCATGCCGGAGAACATTCCTGCTGCCATATCGGTCGAGCCAATGCCGGTCGAGAACGCGCCGAGAGCACCGTAGGTGCATGTGTGCGAATCCGCGCCTATGATGAGTTCGCCTGGGGCAACAAAGCCCTGTTCGGGCAAAAGCGCGTGCTCAATGCCCATACGGCCGCCGTCATAGAAATTATCAATGCCCATTTTGCGGGCAAATTTGCGCACCATGGCGCAGTTCTGCGCCGCCTGAATGTCCTTGTTTGGAGCAAAATGATCCATTACCAGTACGACCTTTGAGGGATCGAAAACCTTGTCCATGCCGTAGCGCTCCATAGCCTTTATAGCTATGGGTGAGGTTACGTCGCTGCCCATGACAAGGTCAAGCTTCGCATTTACGAGCTCGCCTGCCTTGACAGACTCTCTGCCGCAGTGCATAGCAAGGATCTTTTGGGTCATTGTCATGCCCATTGCAGTCACTCCTTAAAATTATTGTTCTTCGGCATGCTTTTTCTTAAATACGTCGACCTGGAAATTTTTCTCCATGTCGGTAAGAGTCTTCATGCCTACTATGTCGTTGTATTCGCCAAAGCCGGTGACCATTTTCTTTTCGATGATCTCCTTGTTCGAATGTGTGTCGCGCAGGCTGTGCAGCATCGTGCGCATCGCTTGGGCGGCAGTGAGTACGGTGCATACGGGATAGATAACGATGTCGTAGCCTATATCCTCGAGCTCCTCAAAGGTGAGCGTGGGTGACTTGCCGCCCTCGACCTGATTGCCGAATTTATAAACTCCCTCGATCTTGCAGACTTCACGCATTGCTTCAACGTTCGTCAGACCGTCGGCGTATATGATATCGGCACCGGCATCACGGTAAGCCTCAAGGCGGCGTAGAACCTCGTCGAGGCCATGCGTCGCGTATGCGTCGGTGCGGGCTATTATCATCATTTCGTCGCGCGCTTCAACGGCGGCCCTTATCTTTTCAACATGCTCCTCCAGGGGGATAACGGCCTTTTTCTCCATGTGGCCGCAGCGCTTGGGGAATACCTGATCCTCAAGGTGCACGGCTGCCATACCGGCGCGCTCAAATTCGCGCACTGTACGCACGACGTTCAGAGGGTTGCCGTAGCCTGTGTCGATATCGCCGATGAGGGGGATGTTGAGAAAGTAGTTCATGTTTGCACAGACCGTCGCCATTTCGCTCATGGTCATAAGACCGTAGTCAGGCTGCCCCAGGATAGAGCCGGATGCGCCGAAGCCGGTCATAAACGCGGCCTCAAAGCCGGCCTGCTCCACAAGTCGTGCGGAAAGGCAGTCGTATGCGCCGGGAGCGACTATTATCCCAGGCTTCTTGAGCCGTTCGCGGAGCGCTTTCGCGCCGGAAAAACCAGAGCTGTTTCTCATAATAAATATCTCCTTGAAAATAATTTAGTCCAGTATCTCGCGGGGGACATAAACATAGCCATCCATGATGCGCCTTGCGGTGCGGCCATAGACCGCCTTGGTGATCTTTCCGTCTATTACCTCTACCTCGCCTTCAAGAACTCCGCCGGGGTGACCTATGCGCACCTTTCCGTTTTCAATCGTGTGGCCTATAGCCTCGCTGACGATGCTGCCATTAGTGGCAGCCGCACATATGGTGCATACGGAGGCGGTGCCGGAGTATGTTTTGTGCATGATACCCATGAACATGTCCCGGGAAACAAAATCAATGCTGCGCTTTGTAACGAACTGGCCGGTTATATGGCTGTAGTAATCCTTCGCAGGGGACACAAAAGCAACCATGGGCACGGCGCGGATATTCTCGCGTGCGGTCTGCCTGTCATGGGCGATGCCCATGATGACGGAAGCTGTGCAGCGGATATTCTCCAAAAGTTCGAGCATTTTCGGATTCGAGTCGATCTCCTGCGGAGATTCGGTGCCATCAAGACCGAGATCGAAGGCTCTTACGAAAACCATCGGGCTTCCGGCATCGACCATAGATACCTCGAGCTTTCCGAAGCCGTCAACCTGGATGGTATCCTTCGGATTGCCGGTGGGGAGGAGGCCTCCGGTCTTTGCGCCTATGGTACCTGCCATGTTTATGCCGATGCGTGCACCTGTTCCGGGTACGCCGTCTATCTTAAAATCGCCGACATAGCACGGATGGCCGTTTTTTACGGGAACATAGGCCTCGAAAACTTTTTTTGTGTTTGTGTTGTATATGCGGACACAGGTAACGGGCTCAACGGCCTTGACCATGCCTTGCTCTATGGCAAATGGCCCTACGCCGGACGAAATATTACCGCAGTTTGACGAATAGTCAACGCTGGATCTGTTTATCTCTACCTGCCCAAAGGTGTAGTCGACATCGGCATCGTCTCGCTCGGAGCGGTCAACGATGGCCAGCTTGCTCGTAAGAGGATCCGCGCCACCTAAGCCGTCTATCTGACGCTTGTCGGGG
This sequence comes from Phoenicibacter congonensis, assembly GCA_030530045.1. GTDB lineage: Bacteria > Actinomycetota > Coriobacteriia > Coriobacteriales > Eggerthellaceae > Phoenicibacter > Phoenicibacter congonensis_A. Next base: position 1,266 of record JAUMVS010000121.1, on the reverse strand, counting down.
CTTCCGAAAATGGAGAGAATAACGCGGTCGCGCTTTTCCGGGTCAGAGGGCAGATGATTGCCAACGAGGTATATGCCCTTGCTCGTGCCGCCGCGCATGATAACGCATGGGATGCGTTCGGCTTCGGGTCTGTACATTTATAACACTTCTTTCACTGTAATTATTTTTTCATTATTAATATAAGCAAAAACCATGCCAAGATGGAGAAACGTGAAACATTGCTTCATTTTCGCCGAAAATACCCGGAATTCGGACGCTGTTGGGCATGGAACCCTGTCCCGCGGTGCGGTGATGGAACCTTTGTTTCAAAAATAAATGAGCGCGGCGTTTCAATTTGAAACGCCGCGCGTGCTGCGATATGCTACCGCCGGAAAAGAACCACGACCGGTCGGCGCCGGCGCATTTATTTTTTAAGTATATCGAAAAAGTTGTAATAATGTCCGGTGAGCAAAACATAGTCGCTGCCGAGGTTTCTGATGCGCTGGAATGAACTATAGTAATCATCGAGGCTTGTGTAAACTCCAGTGGGTGCCTGCTCATTGAGATTGTCCATGTTATAGAGCAGATCGCCAGTCATAAGATACCTGCACCCGTCACCTTGAACGAGAACGCCCTGCGAGCCGGGAGAATGACCGGGGAGGGTTAAGAGTTTTACGCCTTCGCAGAATTCCATGTCGCCGTCAACAACGACGATGCGGTGGAAAAACTCAAAGAAGTAGGGTGGCTTGCTTGTGTCGTTGAGTTCATATGCACCCTTCTGAATGGCGTAGGGGGCGATGGCGTACTGAAGCTCACGGCGCTGAACGTATACCTTGGCGTTGGGGAGCTTATATATGCCGTAGCCGTGATCCCAGTGCAGGTGGGTAAGCAGTACGGTGTCGATATCCTCGGGTTCAACGCTGTTTATGCGCAGCTGGTATTCAAGCTCCTGTTCGGGAGTTTTCTCTATTGGGCTGTGGAATTTGTTCGCGTGCTCGGGATCGCAGGGGCCGGAGTCTACGAGGATCACTCTGCCGGTCTCAGTGTTTTTCATAAGCCACGCAACGTCGGGGATCTGTATCATTCCGCCGGCATCGGCATTGTGGCCGACGCGCGCAATGGAGGCGACGCGCGTCAGATTAAGTGTTGCAACGTTTAAAGGGGTGATATCCCACATGGTCTTACTCCTTAATTATCAGCTTACGGCAAATGTCGCAAGGTTCGGGAAGAATGTCAGAATGAGTATCATAAGCAGCATCAGGCCGACGTACGGCAGAGAGCCCTTTA
>JAUMVS010000120.1 GCA_030530045.1 Phoenicibacter congonensis | reverse complement strand
GATGGCAAACTCGTCGGCGTCGTAAACCGTTCTCGCTTCAGCAGAAGAGTCCTCGAGTCAACCTGCCTCGAAGCCGTTTAAAACTTTAGCGTAAACATTTCCGAATTCACCCTCCCGGCAGCTCCAGCCAGGAGGGTTAACTTTTTGCTTTTAAAAAAGGTTGAGTTCGTTGAGGATTAGGAGAACCGCGCCAACGAGGAGGAAGCCTGCGAAAATGAAGCGCAGAAGGCGCTCTGGCACTTTCTTGACGAGGTTAGCACCAAGAACAGCACCTGGGATGGAGCCGCACGCCATTGCGATGCCGATTGTGTAGTGAATGTTGCCAAAGATTGCTTGCTCGATGACACCTGGGATTGCAAGAATACACACTGCCGTGAGTGACGTGCCGGAAGCAAGGCGCATTGAAATTCCGAGAAGCGAAATGAAAAGCGGCACCATGATAAAGCCGCCACCAACACCAACGTAGCCGCTCATAAAGCCAGCAATTGCGCCGATAAAGATAATCTTTGCAACAAACGAGGCAGTGAATTCTAGCTTGTACTCGTCGGCAAGTGCCTCACTGGCGTCAAGCTTTGCATTTGCTTCCGCATCATTTACCGAAGAGCTAGCGGTGTCTTCCATTGCAACGCCAGAAGCGTCGCAAGGCGAATTCGCGCCAGCGTTTTCACTGTCTGCCTTCTTCTTAACATCAGAAAATTTTGGAGCTTTGAGAGCCTTTTTAAACATTGTTATCGCGGAATAGCCAATAACAATGGCAGCAGCGAGAATGATTGCCCAGCCAGGCGAAACGCTCGCCACAAAGACACCCACAGGCGAGAGACAAGCACCAGCAAGACCGCAAATTTTGCCAACCTTTGGCAGAGAAGTTTTGTTTTTGTGGTGCTTCCACATTCCCGAAATTGAAGTCGGAATGATTGTAAAAAGCGACGTCGCTGTAGCGGCGATTGGCTCCATAGCGAATGCAAGCCTGAAAATTGGAACCATAACTGTGCCGCCGCCGATTCCCAGCAAGCCCGATAAAACACCAATGCCAACTCCAACAAGTGCAGCGATTATAAACAGTTCCATGAGTAGTTCTTCCCCACCAAGTAAATTAAATATTTAGTCCAAGACATTACGCTTGTAGCCGCGAAAATTATAAAGCTAAGAGTGCCCTAATTAAGGAATCATCCGGCAAGACAAGGGCTTATTAGCAAAAAAGCACCTGAAAGAAAAAGCTGCGATTTAAAACCGCAGCCCCATAGCTTTATTCTTCTTCCTCTTCTTCATCCTTTTTGTCAAAAAGATGAATCACTGTGCGCACAGCCTCCCTGCGACGCGTTCCTTCAGGCAGAACATGGCCGAGTCGGCGCTGAACGGTAAACTCTCTAAAGTTTCTAACTTCGCCCTCAAGATGCTCTTCAAGCGCATCGCATGCCTTCTTGTTTCGCGACATCGCCTCTTCAATGTAGATGCTAATTAACTGTTCGTAGAACGGAGTCTGCCGCGCATAGGACCAATAAAGACTCGCCTTGTCGCAACCACCAGGGAACCATGGCTTCTCAAAGCCAGCGTAATGCACAATTTTTGGATTTTCGTATGCTTTCAAAAATGCACGATAAATCTTGGAAGGTGCAAAGCTGAAAATCTTGCTTATCCGCTGGTTGCAATCATTCATAACATTCCAGGCGTTGTCAATGAAAGTAACCCGACCTTCGCACTTTGAATTAAGAATGTCTTGGTCGTCATAGGTGTATGTCACTTCTGGATTTGCTGCAATCTCTAACCATTCTTCGCTCGTACATAGCTTGCGAATTTCCGCGAGATTCATCACAAGAACGCCAGCCTGGAAATAGTTATAGGGGTTCTTCATGCCCAAAACCGATTTCGCATATTCCATTTTCTTCTTCTGGGGAATGTTCAAGCTTCCAAGAAAATCGGTGTCATGCGCAGCACCCAGCAAATTGCTGCCAAGCTCGGTTGCAAAAAGCTCAGCTACGTCGCCTTTAATGATGAGATCTGAATCGAGGTAAAGAACCTTTTTATGCTCAGGCAAAACATTTTGAATCAAAAAGCGATAGTAGGTCTCAACGCTAATGAGCCCATTCGATGTTTTTAAATCGTATTGATCAATCATTCCCGACACATCGGCAAAGCGAATGGAGGCATTCTTAAACTGCGAAAAGAAGTCAAGCATGATTTCTTTGTTTTCAGAAGTGATGTCCGACTCAAGAATCACGATGTCAAAAAATGATTCGCTCGAAGCATTCTTTAGCATCGAATAAATCGTTGTTGTGACCATTGGAACGTAGGCATCATCCGATGCAAAAACTACAGGAACAACTGGCTTGCCGTCAGCCTGCAGCGGCGCCAGGCAAGGCGTGAGATAACGTTCCGGGTGCTCAAAATGCACGCATTTCAGCTGCTTGTGTTTTAGCTCTGGGTTGACGCGCTTCTCATGAATGAGCCAAATGTTAAAGAGTCTCTCAGCCAAATGCCCTGGCGTGCGCAACGTGTCTTGGCTTAAATATTTCGTGTCCCACTCGTCTGAAAACTTGAAAAGCATCGGAAAAAGCCATTCGCAGTAGCGCGAGAACAATTCTTTGCGCATGATAAACATGTTGCAAAAACAAGTTTTAGAACCAAGCAAGTAGGCTTCAGCATCGTCTGCATAATCTGGATGTTCCGCAAGCAGAATCTCAATCATGCGGTCAAGGTCTTCTGACCTTAAATAGGGAGCATTTGCAAACTGCTCATAGACACTAGCGTTGCGGTCAGGGAATTTGCTAATGTCATGAATTCTTGTAGTGACGATATCACAGTCTTTAATCACATTTTTGATTGAGGCATCGTCTAGCTTGAAGCGTTTTTGTGATGCGCAATTGATGCGAGAGCCAACAACCTCTCCCCAATCGTTTTCCTTATGCTCGGCATCGGAAAAATCAAAGTAGCGACGATAATGACAAAAACCGTAGTATTCAGCCTCGACGTTTTTCCAAGCCCAAAACTGAGTCGTTAGCTCGCAAAACTGCTCATTTTTGTCGGCGATGTTCTCACCGGAATCATCTTGGAAAGCCCAGGAAAGCCTCTCACGGTTTGGCTCAGCCGACACCTGCACTGGCTGCAAAACAGCACTATCAAACACATCAACATCCTTGTGAGTCGTCACAAAAATCTTGACGTCTTGCTTTTCATATTCAGATTTCATGTCCTCGAAAGATTTTTCGACACCAGATTCAGCGCGCGAAAACTGCGGCATTCATACCTCCAAAATGATGCGATTTCCCGCTTTTTTGTTACTTTGAAATTTTATAAGAAATCGCAACCCACTTGTAAAGAGCTACAAAACTAAAACAGCAGTTTTAATTCATGATTATTCGGGCTGAACTTGATCGCCTTCGTACTGCGCAAGCGTGTCGCGCAAATAACCGACGAATTCATTGATTGCGTTGTTTGGATAAATAATCTTGATGCCAGGTTTCAGTTCGAACAGCCATCCGTAAAACTGCGGGCTGAAAGGTGCCTTTACCCTTGCTCTGAGCTTGCCACCTTCGCCTTCCAAAATCTCGGCATCGGTGCCAAATTTGTCGATGATTGGGTTCAACTTGCACCTGTCGAACTCAAGCATGACCACATTTTTCACTGTCGAGTAAACACCAAGTGACTTTGTGTAGTAATCATCAATCTTAAAGCCCTTAGTCGTTGCATTTACGGTCGCATCTTTTTCGCCAACATGAACGTTATGCATGCGGTCAACACGGTAGGGCGCGAAATCACCGAAGTAATCGCTATAGCAAATTAGATAATAGAACTGGTCGGCATAAAAAAGCCGAACAGGCGTTCTCACATAGGACCTGCCATCTTGATTCGGACGAGGATAAAGTTCTATTCTCGCGCCAACTTTAGTTGTTCCGTCGGCGTCTTTTGTGTCGTGAACTTCAACCTTTCTTGCGCCGTAACTGAAATAGTTAAAAACGATTTCCTTTTTCTCTTTGATGCATTGATTAATGATTTTGATGTTTTCCAAAACTTCATCGTTTTGCATCTTTGTGACCTTCGGGCCTGGGTTTTCTTCCCTGTTTTCCTCCAGGAATTTACGCTCACTTTCGCTTGCAAGCGAGCGAACAAGCCCTAGCAACTCTTCAGTTTGTTCTTCGGTGAGGTAGGGCGCAGCCACGATTGCGTCATTAAGCAGCAAAATTTGTTCGAAGTCGAAAGGGCGGCGGTCGAAAAACCACAGCTTACCTTTGTTTTGAATGTCACAACCAAAGCTTTTAAGGGTTTCAATGTCTCGATAGATGCTTTTTCGCTCAGCCGAGATTTCAAAAGATTCAAGGTAATCAATGATTTCCTGGACAGAAACGCAGTGGGTACAGTCTGTTTTTTCAAACAGAAATTTCAAGACGTAAAGAAGTTTGAGCTTGTTGTTTTTCATATTGGCCATAAACCGCACCTTTCGAACGAAACAAGATTAACATCAAACTGTTTTTTGGGTGTCCTCTTTATGGGACAGTTCGTTACAAGAACTATGCTATCTAAAATTTCTTCCGAAATAAAGTTCGTTGCTAAAAACAAACCAACCGGTTTAGACGATTGCGGTTTTTGCAAAAAACGCAAATACCAATGCCCGACAAGACAAAAGAAAAGTGCTGTTTTTGAATTTAGAAAGGGATTTCAAAAAAGAAATGGAGCCAGCGACAGGAATCGAACCCGCAACCCACTGATTACAAATCAGTTGCTCTACCGTTGAG
>JAUMVS010000006.1 GCA_030530045.1 Phoenicibacter congonensis | reverse complement strand
CTCTCCGTCGCAGGTTGCACAATAAGCGACACCGTGTCCTCTAAACTCAGCCTCGCCTTCAAATCCAACCATGCGAGGATAGGCCCCTGTTGCAAGGATAATACCAAGGCACTCAATCGTGCCTCTGTCAGTTTTCACCCTCCTCACATCACTAGAGACGTCAAGAGAATTTACTTCCGCACTCAGGAACTCGCAGCCGAAATCTTCCGCTTGCTTTCGCATGCGATCTGTCAATTCCGCGCCACTAACACGACCACTGCCAGGGAAATTAACTACTTCTGACGTAATTGTGATTTGCCCGCCAAAAGTCTCTTTTTCGATTACAAGGACGCGGTAGCGTGCCCTCGCAAGGTATAGCCCGGCGGTCAGGCCCGCAGGACCGCCGCCAATCACCACCGCGTCATAGAAATTTTTGTTCTCCATGCGCGTTTCTCCTTTTTAAAGAGCGCCGACGAGGTCGAGGCTCGGCTTGAGAGTCTCAGCGCCTGGCTGCCATTTAGCAGGGCAAACTTGGTCGCCATGGTCGGCTACGAACTGGCAAGCGAGCAAGCGGCGATAAAGCTCGTCAGCATTTCTGCCAACTCCGCCAGCATTTACCTCGTAAACCACGATTTTACCTTCTGGATTGACGATGAAACTGCCGCGCTCTGCCATTCCGTCAGCCTCAATCAGCACCTCAAAATCTCGCGCAAGAGCATGCGTTGGATCAGCAAGCATTGGGTAGGTAATCTTGCCAATCTTTTCGGAATGATCCTGCCATGCCTTATGCACAAAGTGACTGTCGCAAGATACTGAATAAATCTCGCAACCTTCCTTCTGGAAGTCGGCATATTTATTCTGCAAATCTTCTAGCTCGGTTGGGCAAACGAAAGTGAAGTCGGCTGGGTAAAAGAAAAAAATGCTCCACTTGCCCATGATATCCGCTTTTGTGACTGTCTTGAACTCGCCGTTCACACAAGCCTGTACGGAAAAGTCAGATACTTCTTTGTTAATCATTGACATCGTAATGTCCTCCTTTTCTGTTAGCGTTGTCTAACTGGTGGGTTTATTGAAAGCCAGATTTCCGCGGTAAACCTGCCTTGATCAATACAAATTAAGTCGTCGCAACCTCCTGCGCTGCCTTGCATTCGTCGCACGTGTAATAAAGCTTCAGGTCGTAGGACTCAACAGGCATTCCTGTCTCCTTCACCAACTTTTTTGTCATGTCGGGCAGGTCAATATCCATTAGCTTCCCACAATGCTTGCACACTAAATGGTCGTGTCGAACACTGCAGTCATAACGATCAGGAAAGCCCTCTACACTGATTTTGCGAATCAAGCCCTTCTCAGTCAGCGCATTCAGGTTGTTATAAACAGTGGCGATTACAACAGCAGGGTGCTCTTCTTTCAGCAGTAAGAAAATTTGCTCTGCAGTCATATGTTTTCCAGCAGTGCAAACTATATCCAAAATGCTTTGAGCGTACCGTGCCATCTTTGCCTCCAGATTAGAATTAGTCTAAATTTAATTTACAGAAACAAAGAGAAGTTGTCAACGAAAATAGACAGAAAAAGGTAAAAGGATATTAAGTTTCTACAGTAATTAGAAAGAAGGCGGTAACGCTGGCAGCTTTCAGTTACAGGGTGCCGCAGCGTTTGGCTTCTTCGAGTTCTTGAAGAGCTGACTCTGGGGTTGCGTCGCAGTGACCATCGCCAAGTTTTAGAAGCTCGATTTTGTCGCCTGCCTTGATTTTGCCAGCCTTGCGAACAACAGCAAAAATGCCTTCATGAGGGAAAATGCAGTCGCCCATCAAATGATAGATTGCGCACTTGGTGTGGCACACTTTGCCAATCTGAGAAATCTCAACTTCAACCTCGTCACCAAGTTTAAGAATTGTGCCGAGTGGAATGTTTTTCAAATCAACACCGACGGTAGTGAAGTTTTCTGCAAAATCGCCAGAACCGACTTGCAAGCCTGCATCGCGAACTTTTTGGATTGATTCGTCGGCCAGAAAAGAGACTTGCCTGTGCCAGTCGCCTGCATGTGCGTCATTTTCAAGACCGAAGTCAAGAATTACTTCTTGAGGATCCTCGCCCACTGACTTTTTCTTGGTTCCCTTTTTCTTAGAAATGTTTACTGAGATGATTTTTGCGTCATCACTGACTAGATTTTGCGTCTCCAAAATGCTTCGCCTCCATGCTAATTTTGCAATCAATTCCCAAACTAATTGTAAAGAGATTGTCTAAAATTTGAATATGTTCTCTTGAGAATAATCGAATTGAATTTGGGAGGAAACTATGACAAAGATTTCTAGGAGAAACACATTTGCAGTTGTAATGGCTGTTGCAGTTGCATTTGCCCTGGCTCTTGGTCTTGTTGGTTGCTCATCTTCAAGCAGCGACTCAAAGACTGAAACAAAGTCAGAGACAAAAACAACTCTTCAGATTTTCGCTGCAAACTCACTTTCGAAGGCTATGGAAGAAGTTCAGCAGGCATACATTGCTGACGGCCACAGCGACATCGAATTTGCTGACACTCAGTACAAAGCTTCTGGCGAACTCAACGAGATGCTCGGCGCTGGCTCTTACGCAGACCTTCTGATTTCTGCTTCAAAGGGCTCAATGGACACAGCCGAGGAGAAGGGCTACATTGACGCTTCAACTCGCAAGACTATGTTCAAGAACGACCTCGTAATGGTTACAAAAGAAGATTCCTCAATCACTGAGGCAACTCTTGACGAAGTTGCAGCTGGCAAATACTCCATCTGCGTTGGCGACGATTCTGTTCCTGCTGGCAACTATGCAGCACAGTCTCTCTCAACAGTTGGCGTTTACACACCAAGTGCTGACGACAGCGGCAAGACTGGCAAAGACATCACTGGCAAAGGTGGTACCTACACCGACAGCATCAAAGTTGTTACTGACACTTCAGTTGGCAACGTTTGCAAACATGCAAAGTCTGGCGACGTTGACATCGCATTCGTTTACACATCAGACGTTTACCGCTTCGGTGGTGTAAAGATTGTTGGAACTGTTCCAGCTGACACACACAAGAACATCGTTTACCCAGGCGCAATCACAAAGGATTGCAAGAATGTTGAGCAAACACAAGCATTCCTCGATTGGTGCCTCACAAGCTCCAAAGCACAAGAGATTTGGCAGAAATGGGGCTTCGAGCTCGCTTAAATCGAGTTACCTGGTGGTGTATCTCTAAAAATTAATAAGGCGATTTCAAACTGTAGGATTTACTGTGGCTAAAAGACGTTTTCACATTTGCTTGACTTTATTCTTCACAGCAATTTTGTGCATTTTAATTTCATTCTCAGGAGCAAGAGCATTTGCGGAAGAGACGGCAAACGAGCCAGAGACTACAGAAGATAACACGGGCGCACGCATTGTCGATGCGCCCTTCGCCTTAAGCGACTTTTCTCGCCTGCAGAAAGGCTCAAACCGCGAGATTGATGGGGCCTATTACGGCTACACCTATCTCATCGGCCAAGAAACAGGCAAAACTGTGCAGGTAATTTCTGCAAATAATAAAGCAATCGTCTACGTTCCTGAAAACGCAGCTAACCTGCTTGAACTGAGCGTAACCGACACAAGCTTTCAAGCAAACCTCATTGCTTGCTTGAATCATCTCGACGCCGTTAACAATAGCGGCGGTCTTAACCTCGAAAACATAAAAGACGTCATCTACACTTCCGAAAAACGTTATGAGTTAGATGGCGTAGCTTATCTTTTCGATCAAAAAATTGGCGACAATGTTTATGCCTGCGTCATCGGCGTTAATGGCGAAGATGTCACCGACAGCGAGGCTGAGCACTACACGAAACCAACGTTCCTCGACGAGGCAAACCTCGTTAAATACGACTCAATCACGATTGGCGCAGAAAAAAATTGGTTCCAAACAACTGGTGAATTCCTTGCAAACCTTGACTGGAGCCCACTTTGGGTAACGCTTAAAACTACTGGTGTTGCAATTGTCTTTATCTTCATTTTGGGTCTTCTTGCGGCCTATTTCGCACTGAGTTTGTCAGGTCGACTAAGAAGTGTGCTTGACAGCATCTTCACAATTCCAATGGTTTTGCCACCAACGGTTTGCGGTTTCATTCTGCTGTTCCTTTGCGGCAGAAACACACACTTCGGCGAGTTCTTTATAAACATCGGCTTCCCGCTCATCTTTAGCTGGCCTGCAACTGTCATTGCTGCGGTTGTTGTTGCCTTCCCTCTGATGTATCGAAGCGCACTTGGTGCATTTGAGAACCTCGACCCGAACCTACTTAATTCCGCTAAAACTCTTGGCTGGTCAAACGGCAAAATTTTCGTAAAGCTCATGCTTCCACTTTCATGGAGCTCAATCGCCGCTGGCACAGTGCTTTCTTTCGCACGTGCGCTTGGCGAATTCGGCGCCACGCTCTTCCTTGCTGGCAACTACGTCGGCATCACACGAACAATTCCAATCGCGATTTACTTCGAATGGATGAACGGAAACAACGACACAGCTTGGTTCTGGACCGGCATCGTTATTGCCGTGAGCTTCCTTGTCATTTTGTTCATCAACATTTGGAGCAATAGAACAGTTAGATACAGAAGAACAGAAGATTAAATGGGCATTCTAGTTGACATCAAAAAAGACTACAACGGTTTTTCACTGACATCACACCTCGAAGTTCGAAACGAAGCCATGGCGCTTCTTGGTGCTTCAGGTTGCGGAAAAAGTTTGACGCTAAAGTGCATCGCGGGCATAGAAACGCCTGATGAGGGCAAGATTGTCGTCAATGACACAGTGTTTTTCGAGCGCGAGCGCGGGAAGCACCCGAAGGTTAATCTGACGCCGCAACAAAGAAAAACAGCACTGCTTTTCCAAAACTACATGCTCTTCCCTAACCTCACAATTGAGCAAAACATCGCAGCTGGCATCGATTCTCACCTTTCAAAGGAAGAAGTTGACAAAGAGGTGCAGCTACAGCTGAGCAAGTTCGGCCTCAAAGGCATGGAGAAGAGATATCCAGCTCAGCTTTCAGGTGGCCAGCAACAGCGCGTAGCTATCGCAAGAATGCTTGCAGCTAAGCCTCAAATCCTCATGCTTGACGAGCCTTTCTCGGCGCTCGACTCACACCTCAAAGGTGCCCTTGAGCAGCATCTTTCAGTTGTGTTCTCGGAATTCGAAGGCAGCATTCTCTATGTCAGTCACGACATTGACGAAGCAATGCGCCTAACCGACAAAATTGCTGTTATTGACAACGGCCAAATTGTTGAGCTTTGCGAAAAAGATGACCTGGTAAACAACCCACAGTCGCTTGCAGGTCTGAAGCTTTCAGGATGCAAAAATGCAACACCTGCAGAAAAGACTGGCGAACACACTCTGCACTTGCCTGTTTGGGACATTGATGTTGTTACAGAAGACTCTATTCCAGATGCAATTACTCACTTCGGCGTTAGAGCATTTAGGATTCAACAGACCGATGGTCCTGGCGAAAACTGCTTCCCAGTGCGTGTTCTGCACGTTACTGATTCGCGTTTCGACCGCTCAGCTCTCGTATCCTTCATAAAAGAAGAGGACATGAAAAACGCCACCGCTCTAGAAAATACATTTGATAATGCAGACGATATTGAGAAGTGTCTTTATTGGAGAATTGATAAACTAAAAACAGGGGAACAAAATCTTCCAGAAGTGAATGATTTAGTTTGGGTTAGGATTCCAAAAGACAACATCTATATGGTCTGTAAATAATGAATGATCTGCAAGGCAGAAAAATAGACTATCTTCGCATTTCTCTCACCGACAGGTGCAACTTGAGGTGCATTTATTGCATGCCTGAAGAAGGTGTTGTGCCACTTTGTCACGACGACATTCTTCGAGTAGAGGAAATTGCGACAATCACAAAAACTGCAGCTGAGCTGGGCATTAAACATGTGCGTCTGACTGGCGGCGAGCCCCTAGTGCGTCGCGGAGTTGTTAACCTAATTCGCGACATTAAAGCAATTCCTGGAATTGAAAGCGTTGCTTTGACGACTAACGCTACACTTTTGCCGCAGTTTGCAACTGATTTGAAGGAAGCTGGACTTGACCGTGTGAACATTTCTCTCGACACGCTTGATGCTGAGCAATATGCCTACATCACACGTCGAGGCAAGTTAGAAGATGCAATTGCCGGCATTCATGCCGCGCTAGAGCATGGACTCACGCCAGTAAAACTTAACGTTGTAGTTGTCAAAGACCTGCACCAAGATTTGCTTGAGTTCGCAAAGCTAACTATAGACAAGCCGCTACACGTGCGCTTTATTGAATACATGCCCGTTGGCGATGCAAACAATTTCACAGGCTGCAAATGGGGACCCGAAGAAATTATTCCGTCAGAAGAAGTTATTGAAACAATCAATGCTGCGGCGCTCGATTCTGGCATGGAGCCGCTCATAGCGCTCAACAACGACAATCAACCTGAAGGTTGGGGGCCGGCTAGATATTTCAAATTTGATGGTGCACTTGGAACAGTTGGCACGATTTCGGCTATCTCAAATCATTTCTGCGCGACATGCAATCGCCTTCGTCTCACTTCCGACGGCAAAATCAAGCCTTGCTTGTTTAGCGACACTGAATATGATTTAAAGACACCGCTCAGGACGGGTGACATTGACGGCATGATGTCAGTGCTAAAAGACGCCCTTCTGCACAAACCAGAGTCTCACAACCACAGAATTGGCACTAAACGCAAAATGAGCCAGATTGGCGGGTAATCATGGAACAAAAGCTAACTCACATAAACGAAGACGGCGACGCCAGGATGGTTGACGTTTCTGACAAGGCAGAAACAAAAAGAATAGCCGTGGCCACTGGTTTCATCTCGATGAAAAAAGAAACCTACGACACAATTGTGAACGGCACCGCTAAAAAAGGTGACGTGCTAGCTGCTGCAAGAATTGCAGGCATTATGGCCGCCAAAAAAACGAGTGATTTGATTCCGCTTTGCCACCCTCTCGCACTCACAAAAGTCGAAGTGAAATGCACACCTGAAGTAAAGGCATGCGGGAAACATGCAAAGTCAGGAGATGGCGACAGTGCCGCTGACGCAACCGCCGAGAACAACACTTTCGGAATTCGAGTAGAGTCAACATGCGCTCTAACTGGGAAAACAGGCGTGGAAATCGAAGCCATTACCGCTACTTCAATTGCCCTTGTCACGATTTATGACATGTGCAAAGCAATTGATCGCGGAATGATTATTGAAAACGTGCAGGTCCTGCACAAAGAAGGCGGGAAAAGCGGCACCTGGGATTTCGAACAGGTGCGCTAATCCACCATTTATTATTTTTAATGGCCGCCGCCGTTAGCCATCTTCACTGCATGAGCTAGTGCCGGAACGACGCATTCCCAGTTCTCAATTGCAGCTTTTTTGCTACCTGGGAAATTAATCACAATTGCTTTTCCGCGCTGCATGCAAACTGCTCGAGAAAGCATGCCATGCGGGGTGATTTTTAAAGAATAGGCACGCATAGCTTCAGCGATGCCAGGAACGTTTCGGTCGCACACCATTGCTGTTGCCTCAGGAGTGACATCGCGAGGCGAAAGCCCGGTGCCGCCGCAAGTGAGCACGATGTCAGCCTCTACCTCATCAACAGCATCCAAAATAGCGTCCGAAATTGCATCGATGTCGTCCTTCACAATCGTGTAGGAGGCAACTTCCCAGCCTTGTTCCTTAATTAATTCTTGAAGCGCAAACCCTGCTGTATCTTCAAGCGCGCTTCGAGTGTCAGAGCATGTAATTACAGAAAATCTCATTATTAAATCACCGAACCTTCCAAAACACCAAATGGAATGATCTGAAGAGTTGTTCCGTCGAGAACTTTGCCGCCTTCAGGCTCCCCTTCTGGAATAATCGCAAGACAATTTGATTGCTGAATTGGACCATAAATTCCAGAGCTTTGATTCTTTGCAGGAGTGAAACGATAGTTTCCCTCCGCATCTTTCTCAACAAAGCCACGAAGATACATTCTGCGAGGGTCGCGTTTTTTGCGGTCGCCAACAAGCGTTGCTTCAAAAGTCGGAATCTCAAGGTTTTTGTGACCTTGCATAGAAAGAAGAGCTGGGCGGAGCAAAATCTCAAAGCCGCAGTAGGCTGCTGCAGGATTTCCAGGAAAGCCCATGACTGGAGTTTCGTTAACAAGTCCAAACGTTTGACATTTTCCAGGGCGCATGTTTACAAGCGTAAAAATCAGCTCTCCCTTCTTGTCGATTACGCCCTTGATGAAGTCGAAGTCACCATTAGATGCGCCACCCGAAGTCACCACAAAATCGAACTCCTTGGAAGCTTTCTCGATTGCGTCACAAAGCACATCAAAGTCGTCTTCGACGATTCCGATGCGAGTTGGGATTCCGCCCGCTTCAAGCACAGTTGCACTCAAGGCAACAGAGTTGCTTTCATAAATGCATCCAGGCTTCAACGGCTCTCCTGGCATCTGAAGCTCAGAGCCGATCGCGATAACACCAACGCGAGGCTTTTTATAAACCTTCACCTTGCTAACACCGCAATTTGCAAGATAGCCAATTCCACCAGCTCCAAGAATCTCGCCAGCCTCAATCACAGTTCCACCGGCAAGGACCTCTTCTCCCCTGCTGCGAATGTTGTCTAGCTCTTTAGGGCACGCTTTAAAAGCGACCTTACTACCAGGCATTCCGTCGCCATCGAGGTAATCAACGATTTCATATTTAACAACTGCATCGGTGCAATCAGGAACTGGCGCACCAGTCATAATTCGAAGGCACTGGCCATGCTCGATGTTACCGTCGAAATAGGAGCCTGCAGGGATTTCCTCCATAACATCAAGGACCACTGGGTTCTCTTCGCTTGCATTAAGCAAATCCTCGCGCTTTACCGCAAAGCCATCCATCGCTGCGTTATTGAAAGGGATAACGTCGATTTCGCTTTTAACCCTTTCCACCAAAACTCGCCCCAAGGCATCAACAAGGTCAACTTCTTCCATCTCTGTGCGCTTTATGTTTTCAAGGATTACAGAACGAGCTTCCTCTGGAGACAGTTGGTTTGTAAACATCTAAATTCCTCCCCTTCATAACAACGATTAGCTGCATTAGACTCACCCAGCTACAATGCTTAAATTATAGTCGCATTAGCAACACAAGCACCTTTAAGACTTTTAGTAAAAATTACTTTTATTTAAAAAATAAAGAGGCGCTCGGCCTGTGCCGAAACGCCTCGATTATTGCACTATGCCGAGCCTTAGCTTTGCGCCCAAAGGCTCACGGTTAACAATTTTTTTGGTTTTAAGCCGAAATCACATCCATTTCTTTGCCTGCGTCGGGGTCGTTGTAGACATCAAGATTCACTCGACCCGACTGCTTAGCAACCACAGTTGTGCAGACAGCATCGCCCGTGATGTTAACAGCTGTTCTTGTCATGTCAAGAATTCTGTCGATGCCCATGATGAGAGCAATGCCCTCAAGCGGAAGACCGACTGAATTGAACACCATCGAAAGCGTAATCAAGCCAACGGAAGGAACGCCTGCAGTGCCAATTGATGCAAGCGTTGCCGTCGCAATTACAGTAGCATACTCAATTGGACCAAGATTAACTCCAAAGAGCTGCGCGGTAAAGACTACAGCTACGCCCTGCATAATCGCGGTGCCATCCATGTTGATTGTCGCACCCAGAGGGATAGTAAACGAGGAAATCTTGCCGTCAACTCCCATTTTGCGCTCGAGGGTCTCCATATTAAGAGGGATAGTTGCGTTTGAAGTTGCAGTTGAGAACGCAAAAAGCATAACAGGGAAAAACTTCTTGATAAACATGACTGGGCTCACGCGACCAAGCAGCCAAAGCATAATCATGTAGACAACAAAACACTGAAGCGTGAGCGCCAAAAGCACGCCGACCATGTATTTCACCATTGGCAAGAACGCTTCGAAACCAACGTTTGCAAATGTGCGTGAAAGGAGGCAGAAAACGCCGATTGGAGCTACACACATGACAAGGGAAGTCATCTTCATCATGATGTCGTTGAACTGCTCGATGAAACGATGCACAGTTTCAACCTTGCGCCCTAAAAGCGAAATGATGATGCCAACAAACAGTGCAAAGAAGATAACTGCTAACATGTCGCCATTTGCAAGCGCCTGAACTGGGTTTTTAGGAATGATCGCCAGAAGCGTGTCAGTAACGCTAGAACTTGAATTCTGCGCAGTGTCAAGGCTTGAAGTGTCGCTAACAACGATTGATGACATATCCACGCCTAAGCCTGAATTAATCAAATTGCCAACGCAAAGCGCTACAGAAATCGCAAGAGCAGTGGTTACCAAGTAAAAGCAAAGAGTCTTGACACCAACTGTGCCAAGAGTTTTTGTGTCGCCAATTGAAGCTGCACCACAAACAATCGAGCAGAAAACAAGAGGCACAACAAGCATTTGCATCAAGCGAATGAAGCCCTGACCACCAACGTAGAAAATTCCGTTGATGAAAATATCATCACGAATTGAGCTCTGCGGAATAAAGTAATGGAAAATTACGCCGCAAACGATGCCAAGGCCAAGGGCAATCAGAATCGTGGTTGTTAATCCCAGCTTTTTCCGCTCTTTCTTTGTTTTCACTTCCTCATTTTCAAGATTTGTCATTTAACCACCACCCCTACTAAACTAAATTTGCATATTGATCAATATTTTGACGCAGGTCTTCCTGCCATGTCGGCATCTCATAAACGCCAGTGAGGCGCATCATCAAGTCGTCAAGCTCGATGCTGTAGGAATCTCTAAATTCGTTAGAGCTAGTCAAACTAGTCAAAGGAATTCCAAGCATGTCAAAGGCTGTCTTTACGAATTCATGCCTGCTGCAAATGCCTTGAGAAACAGCATGGAAGGTTCCGAATTCACCCGACTCAATAGCAGCAACCATAAACTTAGCCATCGTGGAGGCCGAAGTTGGAGCAGCAAATTGGTTTGCTGGGACAACTGCCTTCTCGCCATTTTTGACTTGCTGAATGTATTTGAAAAGGAAATCGTTTTCGTGCACGGCATAGACCCACGAGGAACGAATGATGATGTGACTTGGGCAAAGCTCGCGAACAAGACGCTCGCCTGCTGCTTTAGAGCGACCAAAAACACTAATTGGGACAGTTGCATCAAACTCATTTAATGGATGAGGTGCAATTCCTGAGAAAACATCGTCGGTTGACAGGTGCACAAGTGTAGCACCAACGCCCGATGCAGCGATTGCTAGGTTTCTAGCACCCAGGGCGTTTACCTTAAACGCCAAATCGGGGTTTCTTTCTGCATCAGATTTGCTTGCCATAGCGGCGCAGTTGATGATGAATTCAGGTCGATAATTGCTAACAGCATCGTTTACGGTTGTCAGGTCGGTGATGTCAACCTCAGCATCAGTCGGGATTATCATGTATTTTTCGTGGTCGAGTTCCTTCTCGATTGCCGAACCAAGACGTCCCGCGGCGCCTGTAATCCAAACAACATTTTTAGGTTGCATAAACATGGTAGTAACCTCCTTCTAACTCATAAAAGCTATTGCCAAATTTATCAAAGTGCCTGCAAGGCTTTAAGCGTTTGCGATGATTTCCTCAACTAGCGAAGTGTTTTCTTCCAAAAACTTTGGGAATGGAATTGGAGGCTTCGGATTGTCCTCGAACTCGTCGGTTAGATACCTCACGTACCACTTTACGTCGCGCCACTCGCCACAAGAATATCCTGCATTTTTTTGCAAGAGAGAAAGCTCAAAATCGAATCGCTCATGCAGCTTGCGACTTGCCTCGTTTGGGCAGGTCACAATGCCATAAAGAACCTTTACGCCCTGCAACTTTACTAGCTCAATTATGCATGCATAAAGTCGTTTCCCAAGGCCAAAACCCTGCGCTTTTGGGGTTAAGTAAACAGAAAGTTCGGCGTTCCATTGGTAGGCCTGACGCTCACGAAAAGCGCCTGCATAGGCATAGCCAACCACTTCCCCATCAATCTCAGCTACAAGATATGGGTATTTTTTAAGAATTGTCGCTACACGCTCACGAAATGCATCGGCGCGAGGTACAGTTTCTTCAAAGGTAATAGATGTGGAAATATATGGCTCATAAATAGCCAAAATAGCGTCACTATCGTCGACGGTGGCAAGACGAATCAATGGCTCGCTCATCGTCACCTCCTCTTGCAGAATTAGTCTAACGAACTGATTATAGAAATATAGAATCTAAAAAACGACCAGACTCAAAAAAATAAGATTAACAAGAAACTTAATATTCACATGCACATTAATTTCGACAAGAAACTGACCGACTACATCAAGAAAAAAGGCTACGCAGCAATCACGGTTGATGTCATCAACTGCGTGGGATGCTGCGCTGACACGTCGGAGCTTGCCACTGCTTTCGTGAAAGCAGAACGAGCAGAAGAGCTTAAAGCCAAAGGTGCTGCCGTGCACGAAGGCGATGGAGCTGAGGTGCTAATTCTGGCAAAAGGTCTTTATTACGAAGACGAAATCACGTTTTCGCTGCGCAATTTTTTCGGCGCAAAAGACGTAAACATCGAAGGGCTCTCAGCGTTCAAGCTCTAAAATGCTAGTTATTTAGCTCATCGAATTTAGCCTTCATAGTCGGATTATTGCGAGTCAACTTCTTGATAGACAAATCTTGAGCTTTATCGTTTGCAAGCCTCAAATTGCGCTCGCTTCCAAGCAATGCATCTTTTGTTTTCTGAAGGTGATCAATCGTTTTGTCAATCTCATCAATTGCCGTCTTAAACTTCCTGCTAGCCAGGTCATAATTTCGAGCGAAGCCAGCTTTGAAATCCTCCATTGAGCTTTCAAAATTCGTGATGTCGATGTTTTGACTGCGCACCAAAGCTAGCTCTTTTTTATAATCCAGCGAAGAAAGAGCAGCATTCCTGAGAATCGAAATCATCGGAATGAAGAACTGCGGACGAATGACATACATCTTCGGAAACTTGTAGCTAACATCAACAATTCCCTGGTTGTAAAGTTCATTTTCGGGCTCAAGCATCGAGCAGAGAACGGCGTATTCACAACCTTTCTTCTCGCGGTCAGAGTCAAGCTTTTTGAAGAAATCCTCGTTTTTGTGCTTCGTTTTCGTCTCGTCATTTTCATTTTTCATCTCAAACATGATTGAGAGAATTTCTTCGCCACTAACAGGGTCTTTCTCGCAGAAAATGAAATCGCCTTTAGTGCCGTCAGAAGCATCGTTATCTTTCTCGAAATAGGCATTCGGAAACGCTGCTGCACGAATTTTATTGAACTCAACTTGACAATGCTGTTCAAGACTCTCGCCAACCATCTTTGTAGAAAGTCTCGCTTTCATGTCTTTTACGCGGGCAATTTCTTCGTCTTTATATTTAATGAGTTCATCTTTTTGGTTGAGCTCTTGGATCATCTTTTCACGAAGAGCAGTTTTATCGGCTTCAGCTTGAACTTTGGCGAGCTCAGAAGCTGATTTAATTTCGTCGCGCTCTTTTTCAACAGCAGTAACGGCATCACGCACTGCCGATTCCTTCTCAAGCTTAAACTGCGCTTTTTGCGACTCAATCAAAGTGTTTAGCTTTTCAATCTCAACGTCTTTATTAGCTGTAGCCTCCGAAATTGCTTTCTTATTATTTGCAAGCGCAATTTCTGCTTCTGCTTTTGATGAAACCTCCAAAGCTTCAAGTTTGGCCTTGTAGTCGGCAATTGTGGCAGAAAGTGCAGCTTGAATCTCGCGAAATTCCTCGCGTTCTTTTGCAATAGCAATTTGAATGTCCTGCTCGCTTTTATCTTGCAGAATTTTCTCGCGCGCCGCAATTTCCATGTCAAATTCAGCCGTGCGCACCTGGCTTAAAATGTCAGCAAACGCACTCTCATCAACTTTAAAAACTTCACCGCAATGTGGGCATCTAATCTCGCTCATAATTAATTCCCTTCAAAGCAGGAGTTATTTCCACTCAGAAACAAATGAGTCTTTCTCAAGGTCATCCCAAATCGTGTCGAGCTCTTTATCGAGCTCAGGCAGGTGATTTACCTTGCAAGTTTTAACGAGTTTGCCACGCATAAACACTTGATTTACCTCGCCAAGAGCCATGAGGTCATCAAGAGGGTTTTTGCTCGTGACAATCAAATCGGCGCTCTTACCAACTTCAACTGAACCAGTCTCATCGGCTACGCGAAGAAGCTCAGCGTTCTTCAAAGTCGCGGTGTAGAGAGCAAATGCATTTGAAACACCGGTGTGCTTTTGGAAATAAACGACCTCGCGCCACATGTCGTAATGAGTAACAAATGGGCAGGCAGAATCGGTGCCAAGACCAACAGGAATGTCGCTTTTAAGAGCAGTTCTCGCTGCTTCAACGACGCCTTCATAAACGATGCGACCATTTACTTTTTGAATGTGAGTTGAGTGCGTAATCTCAGGGTCAAAGCAAGCAAATGGCAATGCAGGAGAAATCGTGCATGTGAGCGATGAAGATTTGTGCAAGCCGTTTTCTTTAAAAAGGCTAACAAGTTCTTCGGACAAAACTGAGCCATGCTCAATGGTGTCAACGCCAGCTTTTAGGGCAACTTCTACGCCTTCAGGGCTCTCAACGTGAGCTGAAGTTAGCAAGCCTAACTTTGAAGCCTCGTCACAAATTGCAGTTGCGATTTTTTGTGACATGCGTAAAACACCAGGCTCGCCCTCAACTTCCGCATCAAAAACGCCGCCGGTGATGAACAACTTGATTTGGTCGGCACCTTTCTCGGCATGCTCGCGAACATAGGCGCGTGCTTCTTCTTCAGTTGTTGCCATTTTCGCAAAAAGGCGAGCATGACCGCCAGGAACAGAAATTCCACAACCCGAAGCGATGAGGCGTGGCCCTTCGCATTTGCCGGAATTGATGATGTTGCGAACTGCAATGTCAGCATAACCTGGGTCGCCAACGCTGCGAACAGTTGTAACGCCGCTTGCGAGCTGAGTCTGCAGCGATTTTTTGAGCGTAGCGCGAAGGTATGCGCGGCCAACCGCAAGAGAAAGCGCCAGTTTGACTAGCTTTTCTGCGCCGTCAGATGAATGAGGTTTGCCGTCACCACAAAGATGAACATGCATGTTGATGAGACCAGGCATGAGGTATTTTCCTCCCAGGTCAACCACCTCGCAGCCTGCGGGCAGCTCAACTTCACCCATCTTCGAAATGCCCGAAATTTTTCCATCCTCAACGAGCACGCACATGCCCTCCTGAGCAGTCATGTTTTCGGTGCCGTCAAGAAGCGTTGCGTTTGTCAATGCAAGTGTCATATTTCCTCCTAAAAAACGTTTTCCACATTGTATCGTGATGGACGACAAGTTTGTGTCCCACTAATGGACTTCAGATGGATAAAATATGCCCATGGGAAACATCGTGACATACCTAAAAGAAGAGCAGCGCACGTTCGACGAAGCCCCGCTAAACGAGGTCGATTCGCTCATTTTGTCGTCGGTTTCCTACTTTAATTTCGAGTATGCAAAAGCAACGCTTTCAATAGTTGATGGCGACTCTGAAAATAGCAAGCACATCGACCTTGTCCCAGTCGACAGCAAGCACATAAAGCTGCACGACATTTTGTGCCTCTGCGACAACGAAGAACTCATCCACAACTCGTGGCTTGACTACAGCAAAGAAACTCCAGATTTCATGCAGGAACTGCGATCAAGCAGGCGCTATCGTGACATTTTGTGCACTGCCTATGTAAACGAATGTTCCGACGTCATCGAAAAACAATTCTCAGCCGTAACTTTCATCTACGAGGGCAAAAACCCATTCATCTACGTCGCATTTCGCGGAACCGATGGCACGTTTAGTGGCTGGAAAGAAGACTTCAATTTAAGCTATAAAAACATCATCCCGTCTCAGCGAACGGCTCTAAATTACCTCTCAGGTGCGTCTCTAATCAACGGCGGTCAAATTTTCGTTGGTGGGCATTCAAAAGGCGGAAACCTTGCAACCTATGCCTCAGCTTGCACCGACCAAAAACTATTCGAACGAATTGAGAAGGTGTTTAACCATGACGGCCCATCGTTTCTAAACACTCCTTCCCCGCGAGTTGATGCAAAAAAGTTCCTGCTAAAGTATTCAAAAACAGTCCCCGAGTCATCGATTATTGGCATGATTCTTGAAAACGACGATCACTACACCGTCGTTCAATCGACAGAACACAGCGTGTTTCAGCACAATCCTTTCTCTTGGATTGTCGAAGGTGACGAATTTGTGAAGCAGAAAAGCATCAACCCTTCCGCGGAATTTTTCGACTCAGCGCTTGCGGAATGGATTAACAGCAAAACTGATGAAGAACGCGAGCGTTTTATCGATTCGGCCTACGCAGTGCTCGCCTCGTCTGGTCACGACAAGTTCTGCGACTTCCAGGAAAACTTGCCATCTAACGTTGCCACCATTCTAAAGACTGGCCTTCTGACCGACAAACAAACACGCAAGTTTATCTTCAAAATGATTGGCGACTTTGCAGGCATTATCAAAGATGAGTCGATGTCGCGATTAGCCGAAGCATCCCCAATCGCGAAAATCACAAACAGCCAGGAAGACTAGCCGCTTACCCCGAGCATCACAACGAGAAGTGCTGCAATCACGCCAACGATGGATTCGCCGCCGAGAATTCCGCTCGCCACAACCAAGCCTGATTCTTGCTGATTCATTTCAATTTGAGCCTTTTCTTCGTCGGTCAAATTCTTGTTCTTGCGCTTACAAATTGCATCGTAGACAACTTTCACAAGAGCGCCGAGGAAAGCTGAAAACGACATGTAAAAAGGCAGGTAAACTCCAAGACCAAGCATCATTGATGGGAATTTGAAGAAATAAAGAACAATGCCAAGAGCAAGCCCCACCAGGAATGCTGGCAGGTTAGGAATGCCAGAGACAAAAGTGGCAACCACGGAAGCCTGCGTTGCAACAAACGTGTGCGTTGGGCCAAAAGCGTCTGCGCCGTAGGCATTAAAAAGAACCACCATGACAGCCACAGAAACGAATGCGCCAAGGATAGAACCAACCGCCTGACCAAGCCATTGAGCCTTCGGGCTTGTGCCAATGCGAAAACCCGCATGGAAATCGTTCATGACATCACCTGCAAGTCCACAAGCTACAGCCACGATTCCAGCGACATAGAAAAGCTTAACCTGGCTAACATCGCTCACTGCGGCAACCGCCAAAAGAACAATCAATCCAAAAATTTCCATTGGGTCAATTCCTGTTTGACCAACGCTTTGAGCGCTCATCGCAGTTGCAACGAACGAAAGTAAAACAACGATGATACTAGCGACTGGTCCGAGGTCCAAAACGATGCAAATCACGAGCGCTACAGCCGCTACTGCTACTGCAAAAACGCCAGCTGTGACGCTACTTTTTCCAGAAGCAGCATTTTTATCGCTTGCTTTGTCAGAAGACTTGCCACGATTCTGCAACATTGAAGCAGCTTTAGGAATGATGTCTTTTAGGACGACGCCAAGACCTGCTCCCATCATGAGACCCATTCCAAGACTTGAAACGATGCCTTGCGAAGTTGCAGTGTCGGCCAAGCCAAGAACTGGGAACCCGAGAATGATTCCAAAGTTTGCAAAAACGGCACCCGCAAACCAAATGAAGACGGCTGCAGTTTCCACCAAAAAACCGACCGACAAAAGCATTGGTGAGTTGTAGATGCCAAAAGAATCGCCAGGCAAAACAACATCTTTCAAAAGCATTGAAGGAATGACGCCTGCAATGTCGCGAAGTGCAGTGTAGATGCCGGCGAGACCCATCGCACCAAAAAGTTTGTGTCCAGTTTTTCCGCCAGAATTGCCAGCGAAAAGAGTTTGCGCAGCTGCTTCGCCGATTGGAAACTCGAGCTTTGCTTCCTCAACAAAATGACGATGCAGAAGCGCACAGCATACAAGACCAAGAACAACGCCCGCTAGAGCGACCACAAGCATGTCGGTGATGCTCACATTATCGGCAAGGCCAAGCATCCAAGCAGCAGGGATTGTAAACGCCAAGCCGCCAGCAACCATAGCACCTGCCGACATGACAGTGTGGGTTACGTTTGCTTCATTGAGGTTGGCTTTTCCTTTGCTGAGTGCTTTTAGAAAAAACAGCGAGATGATTGCCGCGAACACAATTGGCCAAGGCAGGGCTCCAAGCTTTAGCGCGGTGTATGCCGATGCAGCAGTGATAATTACACATCCAACACAGCCAATGAGCATTCCGCGAAGCGTCAACTGCCCTTTTATTTCTTGCATTTATAACTCCGTAAAAACGATTACATAAACTTCAAAATTACGCACGTCTTTGGAGTATAAATTTTTTGCCCGCATTGCCTGCCTAAATTTCGGAAATTCATGAAATCTTCTATGAGCGGAAGCATTTGGTTAAAAAGGCTGTTCGGCGCTCGCTTCATCGAAACATGCGTGACATGCTACTTGCGCAAATTCTGACATGAACGCAAGGTTTTAAAAGCCCCGTCAATGCGGAGCTTAAAAGTTTTTTGCAATTATTAGAATGAAGCGATTTGGTTACTTCGAAAGTTCTTTTGAACGCCTAGCTGATGCAAGAACTGTGTCACGCACGCAGTCGTTAAAGTCGGAAGCATCGAGCACGTTCACGCCTTCAATGGTTGTGCCGCCAGGACTGCAAACCTCATCGGCAAGCTCGCCAACGCTTTTTACTGAATCACACGCAAGTTTAGCTGAGCCAAGCACAGTTTGTTTCGCAAGCAAGGAAGCAGTTTCTGCGTCAAGGCCAGCAGCCTCTCCTGCATTAGCCATTGCCTCAATGAAACGATAAACAAAAGCTGGGCCACTGCCTGAAAGAGCGCACACTGCGTCCATTTGACTCTCATCAACGCGAGGCAAAACAGCCGATTTACCCCAGCAACTCTTCAAGAAGTCAACTTTTGCTTCTGCTCCCCTGTTGCCATCGACACACGAAGTGCAATAGGGAATCGCTCCTGCCTCAATTGCCACAGGCGTGTTTGGCATGATTCGCATAACCGGCACTTTGTAATCGAGGTTATTCTGCACAGAAGCCATTGGAACACCAGCCGCCATTGTTACAAATAGAAAATCAGTTGAAGTGTTGACCCTTTCCGAAACAATGCCCTTCACGCTTTTAAGAAAGTCAGGCTGACCTTGAGGACGCATCCCAAGAATGACAATGTCGCAAGTTTTGCAAATGTCTTCTGCATTAGCGCTCAAGCAGGATGTGTCGTCGATGAGGTCAAGAATGTGCTGCTCTTTTTTATCGGCAACGTAAATCGCACAGTCGGTTGCCGCAGAAGAAAGCGCACGAGCAAGAATTGAACCCATGTGCCCGACTCCAACAAAGCCAATTTTCAAATCGATATCAACTTCAATGTTTTGATTCATAAAAGATTGCCCCCTTCCAAAAGACAGCAGCAGAACTTGAAAGAAAAGTTCTAAAATTTCCAACAGAAAATAAACAGCTAGGGCTGCGAAAAATATGTTTTTAATTTTATCAGCAGTCGCAAATCTGGAGGCTTTAATTAAGCCAAAACAAGCTGTTTAAAATGTGTATAATAGATAGTCGCGTCATTACGACTGGATTATTTGCAAGGAGATTTAAAAATGTCACAGGTATGCGAAATTTGCGGCAAGAAACCTGCTTTCGGATGCAACGTTTCACACTCACACAGAGTTACAAACCGTTCATACCGCCCAAACGTGCAGAAGGTCACAATTAAAGACCAGAACGGCCACGTTCGTTCAGCACGCGTATGCACATCTTGCCTTAAGGCTGGCAAAGTCGAGCGCGCATAAGCTCAAACCTTAATTTTTCACTTGTGCCATGTTAACGATTGGATGCCATCTTTCTTCATCAAAAGGCTACCTTAACATGGCGCAGGTTGCGCACTCATTAGGCGCAAACACTTTTCAATTCTTCACAAGAAATCCTCGCGGCGGAAAAGCCAAAGAAATCAACCCAAAAGACGTAGCAGCTTTCACTGAATATTGCAAAGGTGAAGGTCAGATTTCTGTGTACTTGGCTCACGCCCCCTACACTCTAAATTTCTGTGCAGCAAAACCCGACATTCGCAAGTTCGCAATTGAAACTTTGACCGACGACATGATGCGAATGGAAAACACACCGGGTCAAATGTATAACATCCACCCAGGTTCACACGTCGGGCAAGGCACAGAAGTCGCAATTGACCTCATTGCTGATGCAATCAATCAAGTAATCACCGAAGAGCAATCAACAATGCTTCTTCTAGAGACGATGGCAGGCAAAGGGAGCGAGGTCGGAAGAACATTCGAGGAAATTCAAGAAATCATTAAGCGTTGCCACGCGCAATCAAAAATTGGCGTGTGCCTTGACACTTGCCATGTTTGGGAAGGTGGCTATGACATCAAAGACAACCTCGATGGCGTAGTTGAAGAGTTCGACAAGATCATCGGCCTTGACCGCCTCCATGCAATCCACTTGAACGATTCGAAAAACGACATGTCGGCACACAAAGATCGCCACGAAGCAATTGGTGAGGGCCACATTGGTTTCGAGGCTCTCTCGGCTGTCACAAATCATCCAGCGCTTAAGCATCTCCCCTTCTTCTTGGAGACCCCACACGACAAAGTCACGGAATACGCCGACGAAATCAAAATGCTTCGCGACGCCTACGTCGACTAGAGCCCTCTAACACTCACTAATCCTCACTAATCCCCAACTGCCTAGCAGAAGAAATTTGTCAATTTTAGGCCTCCAAAAATGTGGGCTGACCTGCTAATACATTAAGACCTCATACACACTTTTTGTCCGAGTGAAAAGCCCATGTAGGAGGCTGGACGAGCCGTGTAACGCTCAGGCAAAAAGAAAAGCCCCATTTCTGGGGCTTTTAAAATTACGTTAGCTTAAATGTTTGTTTTTACAAACTACTTAAGAGCGTTCTTGAGGCCTTCCATCTGACGGCTTCCAAGACCCTGAAGGCGACGGCTCTCCTGAATTCCAAGCTCGTCCATGAGCTTTTCAGCTTTAACCTTGCCATAACCTGGAACTGCATTGATGAAAGTCTTTACCTTCATACGGCCAACAATAGGATCGTCAACGTGTTTCAGCACATCTACAGGCTTTTTTACATCCATCTGGATTTTCTTTGTAAGCTCACTTCTCTTTGAGCGAACTTCTCTAGCCTTATCAAGTGCTGCTTGACGCTGCTCAGGGGTCATTGTTGGAGCTGGCATAATTTTCTCTCTTCTACTCGTGTGTCAGTTCTGATACTGACATCTGCTTACTAAATTAGACTTGCCTAGCAAGTGGCCTCGGCCTGCCTATCAACTGAACATATATTAACAAAAACTCAAACAAATGCAAGCGTAAACTACATTTTTTAAAATTCATGTTTAAAAAATTAATGTTCAGCGAAAAAATTACTCTGCCGCCAGAGGTGAAGGAAGCGCATATGCACGAGTTGCATATTCCGAGTTAAGAGCGAAAAGACCGCTTCTGTCGACACCAAAGACATTCATCTTCGCAATCATGTCGTTAGCGTTGTCTTCCTCTTCCATTTGCTCATCAATGAACCACTTCAGGAACTGCTTTGCGCGGTAGTCGTTCTCCTGCTCAGCAACCTCATAAATCTTGTGAATCAAAGCAGTGACATATTCCTCATGCGCAAGAGCATCCTTCAAAGGTGTCATGTAATCGCCGCTCTCGTAGTGCTTGTCTGGCTGATCGATTGCAAGCAGCTCAGGCTTCTCGCTGTTCTCGAGGAGGTACTTTCTGAAAATCAGTGCATGATCGCGCTCTTCTTGAGCCTGGATCAAGTAGTAATTCTCATAGCCGTTGAGTCCTTCATCTGCATAGAAGTCTGCAATTTGCATGTAGAGATATGCGGAATAGAGCTCCTTGTTAATCTGGTCATTGATAAGGTCGTAAACTTTCTTGTTCATGTTTTTCTCCTTCTCTTTAAACCTATAATTTATTAAACAATTTAATTTTAGTTCACCCGCCACAATCACTAAGAAATGCAAGGTAAAAAACTAGAAATTACTACAAAAAGAGCACTGCAAACGGTCCAAAAACACGGCCTTTTCACGTGTGCTAATCCAGTGCTTTTGATGGTCTCGGGTGGGTCGGATTCAACGGCGCTTTGCTACATTGCAAATGAGCTTAAAAAGCTTGGCGAGATTGAGCATTTGGCAGCCCTTCACGTCAATCACAAAATTCGTGGTGCGGAAGCTGATGGCGATCAAGAATTCGTGCGTGAGCTATGCGCTCATCTAAGCATTCCTCTGTTCGAAGCAGAAGTCGACATTCCAAAACTGACTGCACAAACAGGCAAAAACCTAGAAGCGGTTGCAAGAGCTGAGAGATATTCGCTAGCTAACGATGCTTTGATGTCGCTTTGCGAGCATTCAGGCAAGACATTGAGTGACGGCGTGATTGTGACGGCTCACACGTTAGATGATCGTGCGGAAAACTTCTACATGCGCTCAATCGTGGGCACTGGACCCGGTGGTTTTCGCTCTATGCAGCACAAAAACAAATCGAAGCAACTTGCGCGCCCGCTGCTAGATTTAACACGAGAAGAATTGCGCGAAGCAATTATGGAAGCCAAAGAAGATGCAGCCGCCTTCACAAACAACAAAGGCGAGCTTTGGCGTGAGGACAAAACGAACGAAGACACCACAAACTTTCGCTCATTTGTGCGACACAAAATAATTCCTCTAGCTTCCGAGCGCAACGAAAAGCATCTTGAAACTCTCAGACGCACAATGGATGCAATTGCCGAAGAAGATGACTTGCTAAATAGTTATGCAAGAAAACTTCTAAATGAAACTTGCTCCTATTTTCCGCAGCACAAAAAAGCCCAGCTAAAGCCTGCCTTTGGAGAAGCGGAAAAGCCAATTGCAAAACGAGCGCTCTATATTCTTATGCGAGAACTCCTTCCAGAAGAAGACAGGATTGAGCAAAAAAGCATCGACGCAATTATGAACTGCTTTGAAAATGGAGTCTCGATTGCCACTTCTGCGCAAAACATCCAGGGTAACTTCATGGTTTCTTCTAATATAAAGGGTGTAATTGTTGAAACAGCCGATTCTTACAGGCAAAGACGTAAGAGAATATAATTTCGTTGCACATTCTTTAGGTTTTTTAAAGGAATAAACATTGAATAACGAGATGCAAGGCCTGAGCAGCCAAGAGGTTGCAGAGCGTGTTGAAAAAGGCCTGGTAAACACCGACGACAATTCGAATGCTCGCTCCTACGGCGAGATTTTCAAAACCAACATTTGCACACTGTTTAACCTGGTAAACGTCATTTTGGCAGTGTGTGTTTTCGTCACCGGCGAATATAAAAATATGCTGTTCATGGCAATCATCATCACAAATGTGCTCATCGGCATCGTGCAAGAAATTCGCTCGAAAATCACAACCGACAAACTCGCGATTGTTGTTGCTAGCCACGTGACGGCCATGCGCGACGGCAAGGAGTGCGAAATTGACCCAGCCGAACTTGTAATAGATGACATCATCAAACTTTCGCGCGGTGAGCAAATTCCAACCGACTGCACAGTTATCGAGTCGTCATGCCAAGTTAACGAAAGCTTGCTCACTGGAGAGAGCGACCTCATTACAAAGAGCATTGGCGATGAGTTGATGAGCGGCTCCTTCGTAAACTCTGGCCAGGTCTGGGCTAGAGTTCATCACGTTGGCAAAGACAACTACGCCGCCAAAATCACTAACGCTGCAAAAGCTAAACAGGAACTAAATTCCGAGATTATGAAGTCGCTCAATGCGATTATCAAATATGTCTCAATCATCCTCATTCCAGTTGGAATTCTTCTGTTTTCAAAAAGCTATTTCATGGACGGAATCGACTACAACGACTCAGTTCTTTCAACCGTCTCGGCACTCATCGGCATGATTCCAGAAGGTCTCATTCTTCTAACTTCTACCGTGCTTGCCGTTTCGGTTGTGCGTCTTGCGGGAAAGCAAGTTCTTGTGCAAAAGCTTTATTGCATTGAGACTCTTGCCAGAGTAGACACGCTATGTCTCGACAAAACTGGCACAATCACTTCTGGAAAAATGACAGTTGCAAACGTTCTTCCAATTGGAGATGTTACGCAAGACGAAGTGGACACAGCTTTCAAATCGCTTGTCACTTCTGACACCGACAAAAACGAAACGGCTATGGCAATCGACAAGCATTATGCGGAATTGCCAAACATCAACACTTTGAAGGCGAAGTCGATTGCTCCTTTTAGCTCCGACAATAAATGGTCGGGCGCAACTTTCGAAAATGAGAAATCCTACTGCATGGGCGCAGCGCAATTCGTGCTTGCGGGACACGATGACAAATTCCAAGCAATTGCAGAAAAACTCGACGAACTCACTGCCGATTCTCGCGTTTTGCTTTTAGCTAGAGTTGATAAATTCGTCGACTGCGACGGAGTGCCAAAGTTCGGAGGAACACCTGAACCAATAGGCTTTATTTGCATAGCTGATGAAATTCGCGACAATGCAGCACAGACGATTGCCTACTTCGCCGAGCAAGGCGTTGACGTAAAAGTCATCTCGGGCGATGACCCACACACAGTTAGTGGCATCGCTGCAAAGGTCGGCATTAAAAACGCCGACAAATACGTCGATGCGACGACACTTAAAACTGAAGAGGACATTAAAAATGCAGTGTTCAATCACAGCGTTTTAGGACGCGTCAAGCCTGAGCAAAAGCAGATGTTTGTAAATGCACTCAAAGAAGGCCACAGAACAGTTGCAATGACTGGGGACGGCGTAAACGACGTTATGGCTCTCAAGGCTGCAGACTGCTCGGTCGTTATGGCTGCAGGAAGCGACGCCGCAAGAAATGTTGCACACCTCGTTCTCGTCGATAACAACTTCGCTCACATGCCAGAAGTTGTGGCGGAAGGTCGCAGATCTATTAACAATTTGCAGCGTTCAGGCTCGCTCTTTCTGGTGAAAACGATCATGAGTTTGGTGCTCAGCGTTTTGTTCGTTTTGTTGCCATGGCAATATCCATTCGAGCCAATTCAAATGACTGTTTTCTCTTGCACATGCGTTGGCATCCCATCATTTATATTGGCGCTAGAGCCTAATCATGATGTCGTGCGCGGGCACTTCCTTGCCAACTGCATAGTGAAATCGTTCCCGGGTGCATTCTGCGCAATACTCGGGATTCTAGCGATTAGCGTCGTTGGCAATTGCTTCTTAGACCTCTCAATCAACCAGATTCAAACCTGCTCACTCATCGCACTTTGCTTCCTGGGTGTCCTTTTGATTGTTCGCATCTCAATCCCCTACACACCAATTCGCGCTGTGCTCACGGCCTGCATTCTGCTGGCCCTTTGCTTCATCTTCACATTTATGCGCCCAATCTTTGACATCGCAGTGATTACTCCAGAAATGGCAATTTTGCTCATCAGCATCTGCGCTATCAATTTTGTGCTTTACAACCTGCTTTTCAATCGCCTCGTTGCTTGGCAGAAAAGATCCATCATCGAGGAACAACAGGGCATCGACAACCACATGACTCGCATGTTTAAACGCTACTTCTAAAACCATTAGCCGCGCAAAAACAATGCAATAATAGTTAAGTCGAAAAGAACAGCGCAGTTTTTAAGCACCAGCAAACAAAAACGCAAGGACTAAATGGCAAACAAATCAGACATACTCGTGGCAATGAGCGGCGGAGTTGATTCTTCTGTCTGTGCTTTGATTTGCAAAGAAGCCTGTCCTAATGCAATTGGCGCGACCATGAAGCTTTTTGATTCAGAATTGCTTGGACGGCCAATTGAATCGGGCTGCTGCTCGCTTGAGGACGTCGATGACGCAAAGGAAGTCTGCCACAAAATCGGCATGCCTCACTACACACTTAACTGCAAAGAGGAATTCACAAAGCACGTCGTCGACCCTTTCGTGGCGGCCTATCTCGCAGGCACAACACCTAACCCGTGCATCGCTTGCAACAAATACTTGAAGTTCGATGTTTTAATCAAAAAAGCTAACTGGTTTGGTGCCGACATGATTGCCACTGGCCATTACGCAAACATCGAAAAAGAAAATGGAAGGCTCGTTTTGAAACGTGGCGACGACCCCAAAAAAGACCAATCCTACGTTCTGCACACTCTCACAAAAGACCATCTAGACCACGTTGTTTTTCCAATCGGGCGCTTGAGCAAAAATGAGGTGAGGGAGATTGCGTCGCTAGTCGACATGGTTGTTGCCGAGAAAAAAGAATCGCAAGACATTTGCTTTGTTGAAAATGGGAGTGTCGACAATTTCATCGCTCACTACACTAAAAACAAACACGTACAGCTGTCAGAAATCAAAGGTACTTTTAAAAACGAACAAGGCGATATTCTTGGCTTCTACGATGCGAGACAGAACTTCACAATCGGACAGCGTAAAGGGCTAAACCTTGCGATGGGTCACCCTGTTTATGTCACTGGAATCGACAAAGAAAACAACATCGTCACAATTGGTGAGCGCGAAGATTTAATTAAAGAGCATGTGGTCGCAAACGACTTTAACTGGATCTCAATCACTCCAAAAATTAATGATGAGATTTCATGCACTTCAAAGATACGCTACAACATGAAAGATATCCCTTGCAAAGTTAAAGTAGATAGCGAAAACGTCGCGACAGTAACCTTCCCTGACGGTGTTAGCGCACCTGCAAAGGGACAATCGGTCGTTTGCTACAGTGGCGACATCGTCCTCGGTGGCGGCTTCATCACAAAGTCTTTTTAACGACACTCAGCGTCTCGCCAGAGTCCTAGTCACCACTTCAGCCTCTCTTGCAGCCGCATCTTTATTCAAAATCGACTGCTTGATAGCTTTAATTAAAGAGCCTTTTCAGACTGGACTTAGCCCAAACAATCAGACGCGAAAAGCGATATAAAGCCGGAACTAATCTAATTATTTAGATGGATTTAGTGAAATAAAAAGTAGCCAAGTTCTGAAACTTGGTGCGGGCGAAAGGACTTGAACCTTCACGGGAGAAACTCCCACTAGCACCTGAAGCTAGCGCGTCTGCCAATTCCGCCACGCCCGCAATAAAAGCAAAGTTGATTATAAATGAAATTGTGGCTAGTCAGCCTCGACAATCATAATTCTTCCACAGCTAGGGCAAACCGCGATTTCACCAGCGTTTTGAATCTCAAGCAGCTTACCTTCCTCAATTGGGGTTCTACAAACTGAGCATCGATCAGAATCAAGCCCTGCAAGCACAACATTTCCAACCTTGGAAACCGCATCATCATAAATAAACGCCAAGTCAGCAGGAAGCTTGTCGTGAACCTTTTTTCGAGACACAGAAAGCTCATCAA
The DNA here is from genome assembly GCA_030530045.1 of Phoenicibacter congonensis. Taxonomy (GTDB): domain Bacteria; phylum Actinomycetota; class Coriobacteriia; order Coriobacteriales; family Eggerthellaceae; genus Phoenicibacter; species Phoenicibacter congonensis_A. The sequence goes on along the minus strand of JAUMVS010000006.1, from coordinate 315 downwards.
TCTTAACCTGCGCGTCAGCCTTAGCTTTCTCAATAACAACATTAAGCGCAGCCTTCTTAGCTGTGATGTGCTCTTTAGCGCTCTTTAACTTAACAGCGAGCTTGGAGACCTTCTCTTCTTCCTCGGTTGCCTTCTTCATCAGTTCGGCTAAAGTCTTGCGACGAGAAGTAATCGAGTCAAGCTCCTTGGTGTGAACTTCGAGGTTACGATAGTCGCCGGCTGCATCATCAATTGAGCACTGGACCGAACGCTCACGATCAATGAGGCCCTGGTCCTCCACGCGCATTTTTTCATAGCGCTTCGTGACATTCTTCT
>JAUMVS010000119.1 GCA_030530045.1 Phoenicibacter congonensis | reverse complement strand
GGTTAGTACGGTCGTATTTGTTTTTCCGTTTGTGCCATTGATTGCAAACCAAGTTGAATTGGCTTCCGATTCTCTAAAAGCAAATTCAACTTCACTAATCACTTCTTCAGAACACGATTTCGCTTTTGCGTAAAATTCAGAAAACTCGCTGATGCCAGGAGACGCAATGCAAAAGTCGTAGTGTTTAGTCACATCGAGCGAATCTTCGTCAACAACGTCAAACGACTCAACGCGCTGCCCTTGGGTTTGCAGGTAATCTGCAACAGCAGAGCCTGTCACACCTGCACCAAGAACGAGAACTTTTCCTAATTTGTCTGCTGAAATTTTGCGTTTAAAATCCATTTTTTGCCAGCTTAATCGCGATTTTTTAAATTACTTCTGACATGAAGAAAAGCGCATAGCCTGCCGCAGCAAGAATTCCGCTAATCATCCAGAAGCGAACTACTACTTTGTTTTCGCCCCAGCCCTTCTTCTCAAAATGATGATGAAGAGGAGCCATCAAGAAGAGGCGTTTTTTAGTTTTCTTAAACCAGAAAACCTGGAGCATTACAGAAAGTGCTTCCGCGACGAAAAGGCCGCCGATGAGAATTGAAAGCACTTCAGTTTTTGTAACGATTGCAAGGGCGCCGACCGCCATGCCAAACGACAAAGAGCCAGTGTCGCCCATGAAAATTGAAGCAGGGTTTGAGTTAAACCAAAGAAAAGCGATGCAAGCGCCGCAAATTGCCGCGGCAAAAATTGCAGGCTCGATAGTGTCCATTCTGTAGGCAATGAATGCAAAAATGAGCATTGCCATCGCAACGCACCCGCTCGCAAGGCCGTCGAGGCCGTCGGTGAGGTTAACGGCATTGCACATGCCCACGAGCAAAATAAGGCAAAAGATTAAATAAATCCAAGGAATGATTAGCGTATAGCCGCCAATTGTAATCGTTGTAGACAAAACGCCACAATCGACAACGCCAAACAGCGGAAACACGAGCGTTGGGGCAATGCTGAGTTCGTTTACTGCAACAAGAATAAAAATGCCAGCCACGATAAATTGCAAAATGAGCTTGCCTTTAGGCGACATTCCTTCTGTGTTTTTGTAGTGAACTTTTTTGTAATCATCGACCGTGCCAATCAAAGCACCAGCAACAAAAACAGCAAGCAACGAGCCAATTTTTAAGTCAAGATAACCAACGATCAGCACCGCCAAGCAAACTGCAACGACCATGACAACGCCACCCATTGTTGGCGTTCCTTGTTTTTTGTAGTGCGACTCGAGGCCTTCCTCACGCACCTGCTGCCCAACATCTTCGCGCTTCAAAAAGCGAATGAATCCAGGCATAAAAACTATCGTAAAAACAACTGCCAAAAACAGTGCTGTAAACACAAGAAAACTAGGGTAATGACCAACTAAGCTATACAAAAGATTTCCTCTTTTCGCTATCCAATGCTCGCGATGCCATACTTCTCAATTGCGGACTTCATTATATCGTGGAACACTTCGGTTGTTGTGACCGTCGCCTCCGAGTGGGTGATGCCGACATAACAAGTGAGCGGCAGTGACGTGTTGTTCAAAAATCCGCAGAAGCCGACGTTATAGTTACCAGTTACATATTCAGAGCCGTCTAGTGAATATTCAGCCGTTGAAGTCTTACCGCAAACATCAAAACCATCAATTCCTGCCTCGTTACTCTCATTGTTTTCCACGACGTTATGAAGCATTCCTTTAATGTCGGAAAGCGTGGTTTCACTGTAGCCAAGATTCGTTGTGTCGTAGGTTGGGCGCTCGCCAGTTTGAGTTTTTGCTAACAAGAAATGCGGCGTCACCGCTGTTCCGTTGTTACAAATTGCTGCGTAGAATCGAGCCATTGCCAAAGGCGTGACTGTGACACCTTGACCAAATGTGATGTTGTAGCGGGCAATGTTTGACCAGTTCTCGGGCGTCGTCACGTATCCAGCCGCCTCGCCTGGGAAGTCAATTCCGGTCGCCTTCAAAACTTTCGATTTTTGCAGGTTGTTATAAATTCCCTCTGCGCCGATGTTGTCGGAAGCAAGTGAGATGCCAACATTTGAGGAATGCGTCAAAATCTGGTCGAGCGTCAAGGACGTTGCTCCACGGTCAAACGCGTCAGAAATCTCATACTCGTCGGCGTACAAAATCACTGGGCAATCAACCGAAGACTCTGGAGTCATCGTCCCCGATTCCAAAAGTCCCATCGCGGTAATCGTTTTCATCATCGAACCAGGTTCAAGTGCTGTGGTGATTGGAGACACGACATCGGAGCCCGACTCCGATTCAGAAGGATCGGCAGGGTTGAAATATGGAGTTGAGCACATCGCGTAAATTTCGCCAGTCGAGGAATCCATCAAAATCGCATTTGCGCTTTCACCCTGCACAGCGGCTTTTTCGCTAATAATTTGCTCGACCTGAGTCTGCATGGTGATGTCAATCGAGACCATTATGTCTTGTCCGTTTACTGCTTCAACATCAAGTTTTACAGAACCTGGGATTGCATAATCGCCAGTCTCGTTCCTCTCGACAACATATTCACCATCGGTGCCTTTCAGAATGTCGTCATATTCAAGCTCGAGACCACAAATTGCTTCGCCATCGTTATTAACGCGGCCAATGAGCTGTCCACCAACCGAGCCATATGGATACTCACGTCTTGCCTCGCTCGTGCAATAAACGCCAACAAATTTATCGGGCTCTTGCTCCATCAGCTCCGAGAGCTTCTCGCCTTTATCAACGTCACCCATGCGATAAAGGTAATTAAATGTGGCATTTTCTTTCGTTAGCTTTTCGTAGTAGTCGCTCTCCTCGCCACCATAAATTTCAACTAACGCTTTAGCCACGCCACTAGCGTCTTTTACCATTGAAGGATTGCAGCTCACAGTCGTCGACTCAACGCTAATTGCGATTGCATTGCCGTTTCTGTCATAAATCGTGCCGCGCTTAGCCGAAATTGGGATTGTGTTTGTGCGCGTGGCTTCCGCCTGAGCGGCATAATCTTCGCCGGCGATGAAAACGATATAGAAAAGCCGCGCGAAAATCAGGAGCAGGACTGCCCCCAGCATAAGAAAAATCGGACCAAATGTCTCAGAAAATCTTGATTTTTGCATGCCAACCTCGCTATTGGTTGGCAGCTGCCTTTAAAGAAGAAGCCAGTGCAATTGAGCCGTCGCTTTTTGTCACAACTGTGTCCTCGGCAATGTTTAGCTGAAGAGTTTCAGTAGCAGTAGTCATTCCAAGCTTGCTTGCTTTGTCTTTGAGCGAAGTTGGGTTGTTGAGTGCGCCATAGTCGACCTCCATCACTTTGCCCTCTTCGCGGGCTTGAGTGATTTGAGAATTCAACGACTCAGCTTCTGCAGTTGAAACAATTGCACCTGAAGTGAGTGAAATGTTAACAAAACCAATGACGAAGAAAATTACAACGCAATAGATAAATGCCTTTAAGGCAATTGGCATCGTGGAAGTTGCAGTGCTTTGGCGAGGCTGAGCTCCGCCTCGAAACACCTCAAAAGGGTTTGCAACTCTGCGCTGACGTTCTTTTCTTACAGGCTGTTCTTTAATTGCAGGAGCAGCAGAGCCAACGACATAATCGGCTTGAAGACGAGGATTTCCGCTTCTGCTTCTTGCTGAAGCATTGCTTGAACGCTCGCGACGATAGCTTTGTCTGTATGTTTCGTTTCTGCTCAATTTAAACTCTGCTAGATATTAATAATTTCAAATAGTTACAACTTATGTGCGCAACGCAATTTTGCGCTTCGTGCCCGCGGGTTGGTTTCAATTTCTTCCTTTGTCGGAAGAACTGCACCACGAGGGACGCTCTTTAAAATCGGCTTTTTGCCACAAACGCAAACTGGAACATCGGGGCCGCAAGTGCACCTGTTCTCAAGTTCGCGGAAGGCATTTTTGACTCTTTTGTCTTCTAGCGAGTGATAACTAATCACACAAATTCTGCCACCTGGGTTTAACCAACGAATTGCGCTTTCAAGTGCCGTTTCCAAACAAGAAAGCTCATCATTTACTGCAATTCGCAACGCTTGAAACGTGCGCTTTGCAGGATGACCACCAGTTCGTCTTTTCGCTGCTGGAATTGAAGCTTTCACAATTTCCACAAGCTCATCGCTTGTAGAAATCCTTGCTTCCGCGCGTGCATCAACGATGTTGGCTGCAATTTGGCGCGAGAATTTTTCCTCGCCATAGACTCTCAAAATGCGCTCGATTTGCGCTTGCTCCCACTCGTTAACAATGTCTTCGGCAGTGATGCCGTCGGAGTCGGGATTCATTCGCATGTCTAGCGGCGCACCTTCGTGATAAGAAAAGCCACGCTCCAACACGTCGAGTTGCACGCTCGAAACACCAAGGTCAAAAAGGATTGCGTCAATGCCCGGCACACAAACTTCTGTGAGCACCGAATCAAGTTCGGAAAAGTTCGCTGCCATAACGTTAATTTCTGGACGAATTGCATCGTCTAAATCCATGAGCCTTTGTGTTGCAAATTTTCTTGCAGTTGCGTCCTGGTCGATTCCAATCAAAACACCACCAGTTCCAAGGTGTTTTGCAACTTCGACACTGTGGCCCGCGCCGCCCAAAGTGCAATCGACAAAAATCTCGCCTGGTTTAGGGGCGAGACAATCGAGCACTTCGTGAAGCATTACTGATCTATGTTCAAACTGCTCAATCACAAGAGTCCATAAAAGCCGATATTAAATTTTCATTGTGCATAGCTGGCATTAGTTCATGAAATCTTCGAGTGTGCCGAACTCATCGTCCCCAATGAGCAAATCGTCAC
>JAUMVS010000118.1 GCA_030530045.1 Phoenicibacter congonensis | reverse complement strand
GCAACTGAATGCGAAGAGCAGACAGTATTCAAGGTAAAGATCTAGTTTTACCTTTAACTTCAAATGATAGAAAAGGCTCTCAAGGCTCTCTTCGGAGGGCCTTTTCTTTTGCATTTAGCAGAGCACGTCGAGAGCATAAATAAGGAGATTTCCTTATCTCGTCATACACTCTCTTCGTCCTATAAGCCAAACTTCTACACGTTGCTACCCACCTGCGTTGCATAGGAAAGTACAAAAAAATGGGGCGAGCCTGTCTTCTAGATGACTCGCCCCAACATTAGATCTTGGGAAAGTATGTGACTAAAAGAATGAAGTTCTTTAAGAAGCTTTGGCAGTGTTGCCGTACCCAACGAGGAAATGAACGGCTTTCATAAACCTTGCTCTCATTTGGTCACTTTCAATGAGACCACCGTCAGACTCCATACGGTTTCTCAAAATGTCATGAAAATAGCTAATCATCAGTTCGTTAACCATTTCAACGTTTTCTTTTTGGATAACTCCCTCTTTGACAAGAGGCTTTAAGATATCCAAGTTTCTCTCTTCGATAGTGCCTTGGTAGAGCATGTCTTTTACAGAATCACTAACGTTCTCAAGCTGCCCAGGGAAAAGACGATAGTATTCAGAAATCATCTGGTCCAGAGGCACCTTGTGAGAACTGAAGAAAATCTGATTGAAAATCTCTGGGTTGTCGAGGGTGTAGACCGTAAAAACTTCCCAGGTATGGATGAAGATATCGTAGTTGTTGTCGAGCTTTTTGAGATCAGCTACAAGGCTGCGAGTGTACTTTTCGAGATAACTCATAGATGCCATCGTTACAAGCTCATCAACATCATGAAAATAAAAATACAGAAGAGAAGAATTGCAGCCTGCAAGGTCTGCTACTTTTCGAACAGTTATATTCTTCAGACCTTCAGTTTCGACAATTTCTCTAGCAGCCGAAATAAACATAACGACCATCTTGTCGCGTTCAGCTTCACTGTATTTAGTTCTGCCCATTCTACCTCCATGATTAGACCACTACATTTATTTTATCAAAGTTTGTGTATAAAAAAATAAGATTATTCATGATGTTAAAATAGAGTTTCCCCAGGTAGATAGCCTTTTTGATAAAAAATGAACACGTACAACGAAAATTCAGCATCGACTTTCTCACACAATAGGGACGATGATCGACGGCGATTGAAGACTGACGTGCATTCCTCCGCCACTCGCCTTCGTTTTCCGAGGCGCCACATCCTCCGCGAACAATACGCGCTTCGCGCTCCCAGGGTTCGCTTCCGGATACGTCGCCACCGGAAAACTAATTCTCGGCGCGAACACTCGGCCAGCCGCTTTCTTGATACCTGCACAAAGGGGACGATGAGTTGTTTGCAACAAAAAAGCTGCCCGCGTGAGGCAGCTTTTAGGAGTCGATGTTTAGAAAAAAGTGCGATTTTAGTGCAGGTCGCAGACTTTGTGGAGGAGGGTTTCGAAGCTGACGCCGCGATCCATGAAGTGAGGCTGCTTTGCGCTAACGAGCATTGCATCGTGGACGAAGTCGCCTGCGAACTCGACGCTCTTCTCAAGTGAAACCCCTTTCATGACACCTGCGAGAACGCAGGAAGCGTAAACATCACCAGTTCCGTGAAGCATGTATTCGACGTAGTCGTTGTTAACCTCGATGATGCCGTCAACTTCTTCGCCACCAACGAAGTTGCGAATCTTCTTCTCGCCTTCGCGCTGAACGCCCTTCAAAACGACGTTGCGAGCGCCAAGCTCAAGGAGAGCTTTTACCTTTGCGTGAGCCTGCTCGTCAGTGATGTCGGTGCCTTCCCACTCGTCGCCAATTGGCTCACCAAGAATGATTGCAGCCTCTGTGAGGTTTGGAGTAAGAACGTCGGCTTTGCCAGCGAGCTTAGCCATTGCATCGCAAAGCTCTGGCGTGTATGTCGGGTAAACTTTGCCGTGGTCAGCCATTACAGGGTCAACAAATTTGATAGCTTTTGGATATTTCTCATAGAGTGACCCGATGATTTCAACCTGCTTAGGGTCGCCAAGGAAGCCCGAATAAATTGCATCGATCTCAACGTCGATGCCTTCCCATGCCTTGAGGTAGTCTTCAAGAATGTTGGTTGTGTCGTGCATGTACCAGCCAGGAAATGCAGTGTGAGAAGAGAAAAGACCAGTTGGAACAGGGCAAACATCGCACCCAGCAGCAGAAAGAACAGGAATCGCAACTCCGAGCGAGCACTTTCCGTAGCCGCACAAATCGTGAACAGCAGCAATTCTAGGAATGTAATCCGCGTTTCTTTCGTAAACCAAGTCTGACATTTAAATCCCTTTCTTTAACTAATCCTCGTCATCGTCGTCGTCATCATCGTCCCAGTCGTCATCATCGTCATCGCGCTGGGCACGCAATGCAGCATGACGCTCGTCGAGCGCCTTTTTCGCGCGTCGCTCCATGATGACACATGCAACGATGCTGATAATGAGCGCAGCTCCCAAAAGGACGCCAATCCCTTGGAAAGTCTCAAACAGAAAGTGATAAACATCATTCATAATTTCCAAAGTTAACTCCTAGTCTAAACAGGCATTGAGCATCTCGTTTACGTCCTCAATCGAGCGCTTAATTGCGCCGAGCGCGTGGATATCATCATAGTATTTCAACTCGATTTTTGCAAGGTTGGGGCCCATTTTTGTAGTTTTGCCAACAAAGATTAACGAGCGCGTAATGTGCGATGAGGAAGGCGAAACTGAAGGGTCGCAGCCCGCCTTATCGCCCGTGTCTTTGAAAAGTTTAAAGTCGGCAGCAGTTCCTTGCATGTTGCAAATGATCACATGTTCAAGAACGTGCGCAAGTGAAGTAGTTTTTAGACAATCACCAAATTTAGAGCCATGAGAATTGCGGCAGTCCTGCATCAAAATTTGAGGATAGTTTTCTGCTACCAATGAAGAAAACTTGAGTCTTGCTTCTGAAGTTAAATGAGTCTCGTCAAGGATCTCAATCTCGACTCGGTCGTTCTTGAATAGAATTTTTTCGACTCTTAGCATTATGAAACGCGCTTTAGGCGTGTGACGCTTTCAGAATTCACGGCGTCTAGAGGCAAAGCAGCTTTCGACGCGTCGTAGCTTCCAGTGAAAAACGATTTGAGAAGGTTTGCGCCGTCATAGAAAAAAGACGAGAAAGAGTCGAGCTCGAGGTCCATGATGAGAAGCTCAGAGCGATCAACTGAAAAAATGTAGTGCGAAGTGCCGCTTTTCGTGTCGAGCTTTTCCGTAATGTTTTTAGAAGCGGAATCGAGTTTATAGGTAAAAATGACATCGCTAGCCATGCGAATTTCGGTCTCGTTGATAACAACTTTGTAATTTGTGCCCTCGATTTGCCACGTGCCTTGTATGTCGGCAGCATCGTCGTGGAGCGCCCATCGAGAAATAGAAAAAATGCCCACTGCCAGGGCAATAAGAAGCGCGATGACGAAAATCACCGCGCATACTATTTTCTTTGTTTTAGACAACGACTAAAGTTTTTCGATTTTTGTGAGACCGCCCATGTATGGAACGAGAACCTCAGGAACAGTCACTGTGCCGTCCTCGTTTTGGTAGTTCTCGAGAATTGCAGCCATTGTTCTGCCGACCGCAAGGCCGCTGCCATTGAGCGTGTAGCAAAGGCGGCTGCCCTTGAATTTGTCAGGGTCTTTGTAGCGAATGCCTGCGCGGCGTGCCTGGAAATCGGTGCAGCAGCTGCAGCTTGAAATCTCTTTGTAGCCTTTGTAGCTTGGCATCCAAACTTCAACGTCATAGGTCTTTGCAGCGGAGAATCCAATGTCACCAGTGCAAAGAGTGATGACACGGTATGGCAAATTGAGAAGTTGCAGAATGTTTTCTGCGTCAGCTGTCATTGACTCGAGCTCGTCAAAGCCAGTCTCAGGAGTTGTGACTTTTACCATCTCAACCTTGCTGAATTGGTGAACACGAATGATTCCGCGTGTGTCGCGACCAGCGCTGCCAGCCTCTTCGCGGAAGCAGGGTGTGAATGCGCAGTATTTCTTTGGAAGCTCTTCTGCTTTGAGAGTTTCCTGTGAGTGGATGTTTGTGAGCTGAACCTCAGCTGTTGGGATGAGGTAGAGGCCCTCTGTTGTTGTTTTGTAGAGGTCGTCCTCAAACTTTGGAAGCTGGGCTGTGCCTGTGAGCGTGGTTTTGTTAGCGAGAGCTGGAACCCACCACTCTTTGTAGCCGCGCGATGTGTGAGTGTCAATCATGAAATTGATGAGCGCACGCTCGAGACGAGCGCCAGCGCCACCAAGAACATAGAAGCGCGAGCCTGTGAGCTTAACGCCGCAATCAAAGTTGATAATGTCGAGGTCGGTGCCAAGATCCCAGTGTGGCTTGTCCTCGAAATCAAACTCGCGAGGAGTCCCCCATCTGCGAACCTCAACGTTATCGTTTTCGTCCTCACCAACAGGAACATCTTCTGCTGGGAAGTTTGGAACATGCATCAAAAGGTCAGTGATTTCCGCATCAACCTTCTCGCGGTTTGCAGAAATGTCTTCGAGCTGCTCGTTGATCTTGCGAACATTCTCTTTCATTTCAGCTGCTTCATCGGCTTTGCCTTCCTTCATGAGACCGCCGATTGCTTTGGAGTCAGCGTTTCGCTTTGCCTGAAGAGCCTCTTCTTGGCCGATGAGCTCGCGTCTCTCGACGTCAAGCTTTGAGAAAAGCTCAGCATCAAAAGTGGCTTTCCTGTTTTTCATAGCTTCCGAAACTGCATCTAGATTTTCGCGTACGAACTTGATATCTAGCATTAAAACTCCTTATTACGCTGGGAAAATATCTGCACTATATGTTAGCACATGACATTTTTCAATTCGCGCCTTTCCC
>JAUMVS010000005.1 GCA_030530045.1 Phoenicibacter congonensis | reverse complement strand
CGTTTGAAAACTTCACAGGCGCAACACCAAGAGTAGCGATGCTTTCGCACTCGACTTTTGGCAGCGCGAAAAACTCTGACTCACAAAAAGTCGTTCAAGCCACAGTGCTGGCTAAAGAGCAGGCACCTGAGATGTTAATTGATGGTGAGTTTCAGCTTGATGCTGCTCTCGTCAAAGAAGTTGCAGAACGCAAATGCCCTGAGTCAGAAGTTGCAGGACGTGCAAACGTTTTGATTTTCCCTGACCTTGATGCAGGAAACATTGGCTACAAGCTTGTGCAGCGCCTCGCGAAGGCAGAAGCCTACGGCCCAATCACTCAAGGCCTTGCTGCACCAGTTAACGATCTCTCTCGCGGTTGCAGCACAGAAGACATCGTTGGTGTTGCTGCAATTACAGCTGTTCAGGCAGGTCAGCAGCCTGTTGCTTAATTGTTGATTGTTGGGAAGCCTGCAATTTATCTCACGGCAGCTAACTGGCGGTTATTAAGCTAGCAGTTTAAGAACCCAGCTTTAGAGTTACACATATCAAGAAATTAAAAAGAGCCTCGTTTGAGGCTCTTCATTTTTTCATATATTTTTAAGCTTTTTTGCTTTAGGGCTTTACCTAAATTTGTTTTCGATCCCTTCACTTGACCTAAAGACTAGCGGTGGTCTGCAAGGAAGAAAACCGCCATTGTGCCAGGACCAGAGTGAGCACCGATGACAGGGTCGAGGCAGTTAATGAGGCTAACGTCAACGCCTGTTTCTTCTTTGATTTTCTTAGCCATGGTTTGTGCCTCGTCTTCGCAGTCGCCGTGAGAAACGATGACTTTGTAGTTGTAGGGCTGAAGCATTGTGTCGTTCATGTGCTTAACAATTGCATCAAAAGACTTCTTGCGGCCGCGAACTTTCTCCATTGGAATCAAGTGGCCTTCGTCATCAACATGCAAAACTGGCTTAATGTTTAGCATTGTTGCAGCAAATGCAGCAGTCTTTGAAACACGACCACCGCGCTCGAGGTAATGCAGGTCATCAACTGTAAACCAGTGGGCGAGGTTTAACTTGTGGTCTTCAACCCACTCGGCAATCTCTTCCATCGTTTTGCCCTCTTCGCGCATTTCAGCTGCCATCCAAACGAGCAAGCCTTGACCAAGAGCTGCAGCAAGTGTGTCGACAGTGATAATTTTGCGCTCAGGATATTGTTTTCCGAGTTCCTGACAGATGAAATCTACCGATTGATAGGTAGTTGAAAGTCCTGAAGAAAAGCCGAGGTAGAGCACATCGTAGCCATCTTTGAGCACTGCTTCGATTGTCTCTTGCGAAGTGTCGAGGCTTGGCTGAGAAGTTGTGATGAGTTTTTCGTCTCTCATCATTTTGTAAAAAGCTTCAAGCTCAGTCTTCTTTTCCTTTACATAGGAAGCGTAGGGCTGACCATCAATAATAAAAGTCAATGGAAGAACCGAGATGTCGTAGCGATCATAGAGCTCTTCTGTGAGATTTGCGCATGAGTCGGTGATGATTTTGAAAGACATTAGAAAACTCCTCTATCTAATTTCGTTTAAGTCGTGGTGACTTAAAAAACCAAAAAGATTATACATTCACAATTTCTAAATAAATGCTTAAATGCTGGTTTCTATTCTTTAAGCGGTATACTTTTAGGGCTTAAAAATTTATGTATTAAAAGACAAGGAAAGACATGGCACAGAATTACAAAGACACGATGAATTTGCCGCAGACCGAGTTCCCAATGCGAGGCGATCTCGCAAATCGCGAACCGGAAATTTTGAAGAAGTGGCAAGAAGAAGACATTTACAAAAAAGTTTTGGAGAAAAACAAGGATGGTGAGCCTTTTGTTTTGCATGATGGCCCTCCATATGCAAATGGTCCAATTCACATCGGTCATGCTTTTAACAAGATTCTGAAAGACTTTGTAAATAAATCACACGCACAGCGCGGGTTTTTTACACCATATGTTCCAGGTTGGGATTGCCATGGACAGCCTATTGAGCATATTGTGGAAAAACAGCTTGGCACCGAAAAAATGAAGAGCATGCCTCAGTCAGAGGTTCGTTCTCTTTGTCACGACTGGGCAGAAAAATGCGTCGACTTGCAGCGTGAAGGCTTCAAACGCCTTGGTGTAAATGCTGACTGGGAGCATCCATACCTCACATTTACTCCAAACTTTGAGTCAGGCAACGTTGAGATTTTCAAGAAGATGTATCTCGACGGTGCGATTTATCGTGGTCGCAAGCCAATTCACTGGTGCAGCCGTTGCCATACAGCTCTTGCAGAGGCTGAGATTGAATATGGTGACGAGACTTCGCCTTCAATTTATGTAAACTTCCTGCTTGATGAAACTCCTGCTCCTTTTGCTAATAGTGACGCAAAAGACGCAACTCCATATGTTTTGATTTGGACAACAACCCCTTGGACTTTGCCTGCAAACACTGCAGTTTCTCTTGCGCCAAAGGCAGAATATGTCATGGTTTTGTGCGACGGAAAGGCAATGCTTATGGCTAAAGAACTCGTCGAGACTGTTGCAGAAGTTTCAGGTTGGGAAAACTACACTCTTGCAAAAGATGAAAACGGCGAAGTCGTTGTGACCGACGGCGTCTCACTTTGTGGTTTGACCTACACTTGCCCAATCAGACAAGACCTCAAAGGCAAGGTCATTTATGGTGACCACGTAACTCTTGACTCAGGCACAGGCTGTGTTCACACTGCTCCAGGCCATGGCGTCGAGGACTACGTTGTGGCTTCTCAATTCGAGGGCATCATGACTCTCATGCCAGTTGATGATGACGGCATTCTCACTGAAGAGGCTGGTCAGTTTGCTGGTCTTTCTACCGATGATTCAAATCCAAAGATTATCGATTGGCTGCGTGAGCAGGGAACTTTGGTTGCAAAAGTTAGCATCACTCACAGCTATCCACACTGCTGGAGATGCCATGAGCCTGTTATCTTCCGCGCAACTGACCAATGGTTCGTTTCGATGGACAAAACTGGTCTTCGCGAAAAAGCTAAGGCTGAAATTGATAACAACGTTAAATGGATTCCAGAATGGGCATCTAACAGAATCGGTGCAATGGTTGAAGACCGTCCAGACTGGTGCATTTCTCGCCAGCGTAGCTGGGGCGTTCCAATTCCTGTGTTCAAGTGCTCAAAGTGCGGCGAGGTGGTTGCTACTGAAGAGACATTTGACGCGGTCATTGACTTGTTTAACACCGAGGGTGCTGACGCTTGGTTTACTAAGAAGCCTAGTGAATATCTCCCTGCAGGCACAAAATGCGAGCACTGCGGTTGTGAAGACCTTGTTCCTGAAAAAGACATTCTCGATGTTTGGTGGGAGAGTGGCGTTTCGCACACTTCAGTTTTGAAGCATCGTGCTGATGAAGGTCTCACTTGGCCAGCCGACATGTACCTCGAGGGTTCTGACCAGCACCGCGGCTGGTTCCAGTCCTCACTTTTGACTTCAGTTGGCGCATTTGGCTGCGCTCCATACAAATCAGTTATGCACTGCGGCTTTACAGTTGACGAAAATGGTCGCAAGATGAGCAAATCGCTTGGAAACGGCGTTGACCCAGCCGATGTTGTAAACAAGGTTGGAGCTGATGTTTTGCGCCTTTGGGTTGCAAGCGTTGATTACTCTCAAGACGTCAGCATTTCTGATTCAATTCTTCAAAGAACATCTGACGCCTACCGCAAGTTCAGAAACATTTTCCGCTTCTTGCTTGGCAACTTAAATGACTTCACCGCAGCTGACAGAGTTGCATCATTCGATGACCTTGAGCCAATCGACAAATGGGTCATGGCAAAACTTGCTGAGGTTCTAAACGACGTCAACACTGCATATGAAAACTACAAATTCCACAACGTCTATCGCGCACTTTATGACTTTGTAAACAACGATTTGAGTGCAATTTACATGGATGTTGCTAAAGACAGACTTTACTCTGAGGCACCTGATTCAAAGCGCCGCCGCGCAGTTCAGACAGTTCTTGAGAATGTTTTGAACGTCCTTGTTCGCACATTGAGCCCAATTTTGAGCTTCACAACTGAGGAAGTTTGGTCATTCTGGCCACAAGGTCTCGTCGAAGAAGGCAGACCAGATTCTGTTCAGCTTGCTGGCTGGCCTGAAGCTTCTGCATTTGCACCTGCAATCAACGAGACAGAAGCTAAAGAAATTCTCAGCGATTTTGAGGTTCTTTTCGCCGTTCGCGATGCTGCAACTAAGGCTATCGAGGTTGAGAGAAACAACGGCAACATTAAGAAGAGCCAAGAGGCTAAGGTTATAGTAACTCTCACAAATGACCAACTCGCTGTTGTTGAGAAATATGACAAAAGCGTAATTACAGAGCTTCTCATTTGTGCTGAAGTTGAGTTTGTTACTGCTGAAGTTGAAGAAATGAGCGCAGAGGTTTCAAAGACAACTTTGGATAAATGCCCACGTTGCTGGAATTATGTCGAACTGTCAGGCGAAGGTGAGCATGCTGACGTTTGCCCTCGTTGCGCTGCCGTATTGGAAAAATAAATGGAAGCTAAAAACAACCGCATCGTAACACTGGTCATTTTTATCGCGATTGTTGCAATCGTGATGATTATTGACCAGTGGACTAAGTCGCTTGCAAACGTTCACGAAGTTGGTGATGTTTACGCAACTTTAATTCCAGGAGTTTTGCAACTGACGCTCGTTCATAACACAGGCGCTGCATGGGGAATGTTTGGTGATTGGACAAACGGCTTTATTGTCGTAGCTCTTATTGTTTGCATTTTGCTTTTCTGTTTTGTGTTCTTGAATTCTAACAACATAAACAAGCTCATGGTTGTGTCATGCGCATTGCTTTTTGCGGGCGGACTTGGTAATGCGGTCGATCGCTTCATGAACGGCTACGTAGTTGACATGATTGAAGCGATTTTTATTGACTATCCAGTTTTTAACGTCGCCGATTGCGCAATCACAATTGGTGTGGCTTTGCTTATCATTAACATCTTGTTTTTAAATAAAAGGCATGCGTAACTTTTGGCTTTAATTAACGAAAAATATGAAGTGACACTTGAAGACGGAGGCATGAGAATTGACTCCGTCTTGTGCAATCGCGGCTTTTTTGAAAGCAGAAGTGCTGCCGCAAAGGCTGTTACCAGTGGGCTTGTTCTTGTAAACGAAAAAGCAGTTAAGAAAAACTACTGTGTTTCGCCTGATGATGTAATCAGTTTTACCTCAAAAGAAGAAGAGGCAGAAAGCGTGGAAGCTGAGCTCATTCCGCTCGATATTCGCTATGAAGATGAACACATTCTCGTGATTTCAAAACAATCCGATTTGTTGACGCATCCAAGCAACGAGGCACAAAAGCGCACGTTAATGCATGCGCTGTTGCAGCGCTATGGCAAAGATGGGCTTTGCATGTGCCAAGGAAATGAAGATCGCCCAGGCATCGTTCATCGCCTTGATGCTCACACTTCTGGTTTGATGATTTGCGCTAAGACAAACGAGGCAGGCGAGGAGCTAATAGAGCAAATTCGAAATCGCGAAATTGACAGAAGATATTTGTGCCTGGTGCACGGCATTATTCGTGACGATAAAGCTAAGATTGACGCTCCAATTCGCCGTCATTCTACACATCGCACAAAAATGGTTGTTGGAGATGGCGAAGGCTCAAGAAACGCGATTACAACATTTAATTGCCTTGGTCGCTATTCTTCGCTCACAAACGACGATGGTTACACTCTTCTAGAATGCAAGCTTTTTACTGGGCGAACACACCAAATTCGTGTGCATATGCAGTTTATCAAGCACCCTGTTGTTGGCGACCCGCTTTATAGCTCCTATTCACCAAAAGCAAAATCGGCTTCGCTTGGCCTAACACGTCAGTTCTTGCATTCAACTCATCTTGAGTTTAATCATCCAATTACGGGCGAAAAGCTTGTTTTTGAGGACAAACTTCCAGGCGATTTGCACGTAGCGCTTGAGTCGATTAACAATCGTTTGTTTGAAGAAACACCACTTTATGATGGTTATTCTCATCTAATATAAACACTATGGCTGAAGTTAAAAAAATACTCGTTGGAGTCACTGGCTCCATTTCTGCATACAAAACATGCAGCGTCGTTCGCGCTTTTGTTAAAGCAGGACATTCCGTCACTGTAGTTGCAACACCAGCAGCTTTGGAATTCGTTGGGGAAATCACATGGAGAAGCTTGTCGCAAAACCATGTTGTGACCGACTTTTTCAATGATGAAGTGTCACCTAACCCACACATTAAATTTTCTCAAGAAGCTGACCTGTTCTTAATCGCACCAGCAAGTGCAAACACTATTGCGAAACTTGCATGTGGATTCGCCGATAATGTTTTGACTGGGTGCGCTCTTGCAGCAACGTGTCCAATTTTAGTGGCGCCTGCTATGAACACTAAGATGTTTGAGAATGCTGCCACGCAAGAAAACATAGCCAAGTTAAAGTCACGTGGCATCGAAATAGTCGAACCAGAAACTGGCGTTCTAGCTTGCGGTGGGGTTGGTAAGGGAAATCTCGCCAGCGTAGACACGCTTGTTGATGCTTGCATGAAGCACCTTCAATAATCAAGTTATGAAGTCATTTAGTGGAAAAAAGGTTTTAATCACTTCAGGTCCAACGATTGAGCGCCTTGATCCTGTGCGCTATATTTCAAATTTTTCATCAGGCAAAATGGGGAAGGCGCTCTGTTTAGCTTTTGCAAATGCTGGTGCTGAAGTAACTGTTGTTACAGGGCCAGTAAATATTGAGTATTCTTCGGCGGCTCATGTCATAAGCGTCGAGTCGGCGCGTGAGATGCTTCAGGCCTGCGAGGACCAATTTGCTAGTTGCGACATTGCGATTTGCTGTGCAGCTGTTTGCGATTATCGTCCAAAGATTTATCACGACTCAAAGCTCAAAAAGGGCGCTGACGATGCAAGTCTTGCGTCCATTGAGCTCGTTAAAAACCCCGACATTTTAAAAACATTAAGCGGTATAAAAACGAATGATCAAAGAGTAATCGGTTTTTCGGCTGAGACTAACAATTTGCTAGAAAATGCTACATTTAAGCTCAAATCAAAAGGCTGCGACATGATTGTCGCAAATGATGTGTCAGCAGGGCAAGTTTTTTCAAAAGACAAAACAGCAGCAACACTTCTGACAAAAAATGGCACTGTTGAGTTTGCAGGTGGTTCTAAAGATGAACTTGCAGAATTGATTGTTGATGAGGTTGCAAAGCTTTAAGTCTTTTTCTAGTTCGTATTTCCATTAATTCTCGCTAGAATAAAAGCTGTCGAATTTATCGGGTTGTGGCGCAGTTTGGTAGCGCACTTGACTGGGGGTCAAGGGGTCGCAGGTTCAAATCCTGTCAACCCGACCATTTTTCAATTCCCATTTTTTTGTTATTGGTTTATTAATGGGAATAATTGTGTATTAAAAATTAGTCTAGAGCTGGGATTTTAACAACGAACTTTGCGCCAGTTGGTGAGGCTGGATTGTCTTTGATCTCAATTCTTCCTGAGATGTTTTCCACGGAATGCTTAACAATTGCAAGGCCAAGGCCTGTTCCGCCTGTTTCGCGAGAGCGGCTTTCGTCAACTCTGTAGAAACGTTCGAACACTCGGTCGCGCTGCGAAATTGGAATTCCTGGACCTTCGTCGGAAACTGAAAGTTTTACAACGCTTGCCTTCTTGATGAGTTCAATTGTTACCTTGCCACCTTGTTTGTTGTATTTAATCGCATTGTCAACAAGGTTATAAATCATCTGTTCAGTGAGAGATGTGCCGCCTTTAATCTTTATGTCATCTTTCACATTCAAAACAATTTCCTGGTCACGCTTTTCTGCTTTGTGAGAAAGACGAATTGCGACACGCTTAGTAACTTGCGAGAGGTCGACAATGCTGCTCGTGTCTTCCGCATTTTCGTCAAGCTTTGAAAGAGTCAAGACATCATCAATCAAATCGCGCATAGTCTCGGCTTCTTTGCGAATGAGAGTTGCTGTTTTTTTGATGTCCTCGGGTGGAACCATGTCGTTTTCCATGAGCTCAGCATAGCCGCCAATCACTTGCAGTGGTGTTTTCATCTCATGAGAGACGTTGCCTGTGAAGTTTCGACGCATTTTGTTAGTGTCTTCCAAAAGCTTGTTTTGTTCTTCAAGCATTTTGCGCTGATCGTTGACCCTTTTCAGAAGGGGTTGGACTTCTTCGTAGGTGTCGTTGTTTAGCGGGTGACTCAAATTGATGTCGCGAAGTGGTTTTGTGATGATGTCGGTGAGCACTCTAGAAACTACGAGCGTTACAAGCAAAAGCACAAAAGCAAAAGATGCAAGCTGCGTGGAAGACGCTAGCAGGAAATAGGGAAGGGTCGACGCGTCATCAAGAGCTGCGTAGCTCAAATAGGAAACAACGAGCGTGACCGCAATTGCGACTATTGCGACAAAAATGAAAATAGAGAAAAAAAGCAATGAATATAGGCTGCGATGTTTCTTCATTTTATTTATCGTAGCCGCTTGCTTTAGCGCGGTAGCCAACACCGTGTATTGTTTGAATAATGTTGCCCGAAAGGTCGCATGCGCGGTTTAGCTTGCGACGCAACGTTTGAATGTGAGTATCAACTGTGCGAGTTTCGCCCACGAATGAGATACCCCAGATATCTTCAAGAAGCTGGTTTCTTGACAAAACTCTGCCTTCGTTTTCCATGAGAGTGAGCAACAATTCGAACTCTTTAGGGGAAAGCTCCACATCGACGCCATTCGATTTAACTTCATGAGCATCTTGGTTAATTTCAACTGGGCCGCATCTATAAACAGTGTTTGTGCGTGAAGACTTTTGTCCCGTTCTTCTTAAAAGAGCTTTGCAGCGGCTGACCAGTTCCATCATGCCAAAAGGCTTCGCGAGGTAGTCGTCGGCTCCAGCATCAAGGGCGCTAACCTTGTCGTATTCTGTGCCCTTGGCTGAAAGCATCATTACTGGAGTTTCGCAAAGTTGTTTATCGCTTCTGATCTCGCTTAACAAAGTGAGACCGTCGGTCCCAGGAAGCATAATGTCAAGCAAAATCAATTCGCAATTGCTTTTGTCAGCTTGTTCGAAAAAAGAATTGCCATCGGCAAAACCGACAGCTTCAAGACCAGCTTGCTTTAGTGCATAAAGAGCAAGACCGCGGATGTTTTCGTCATCTTCTACGTAGTAAATCATGACTAAATTCTACACACAGTTTGTAAACAAATTGAAAAGATTGAACGTTATGACTTTGCAAAATGTTTGAATTTATTTAGCAGAACTGTTTCTCAAGCAAAACAAATTCTTTTCACTCGAGCCGTTCAATAGATATGTTCCCAAAAAGAGGGAGCGGTAAGAACTCGATTAGGAAATTTGAAAGGAAAAAGAAAAAGAATGAAAACAAAATCAGTTCTAAAGAATGCATCGATTATTTTTGTTGCATTTGCGCTTCTATTCGGCCTTTATGCTTGTGGTTCTAACTCAAGCTCTTCTAGCGAAGAGAAGCTTTCGGGCACAGTTTCAACAAACGGCTCAACTTCAATGGAGAAAGTTATTGGTGTGCTTGGTGAGGCATACATGCAGGAAAATAGCGACGTTAAAGTAACATACGACGCAACAGGTTCTGGCACTGGCATTGAGAGCGTCAAAAATGGTTCTTGCGACCTCGGCCTTTCTTCACGTGCACTCAAAGACACAGAAACTGGTCTTAAAGCTACAACCGTTGCACTCGACGGCATCGCAATCATCGTTAACGAAAACTGCGGCGTAGACAACCTCACTCTTGAGCAAATCACACAAATCTTCACCGGTGAAATCACTAACTGGAGCGAAGTTGGCGGCGAGAATCTCGAGATTTCTTGCATCGGCCGTGAGTCTGGTTCTGGCACTCGTGATGGCTTCGAGTCAATTACAAAGACTTCCGACAAGTGCAAACTTTCTCAGGAACTCACTTCAACTGGCGCTGTAATCACTGCAGTTTCAAGCTCTAAAAATGCAATTGGTTATGCTTCACTTTCTTCTGTTGAAGGACAAAGCGGAATCAAAACTGTCACTGTCGACGGAGTAACTTGCAGCGAGAGCACAGTTAAAGACGGAAGCTACAAAATCCAGCGTCCATTCAATGTAGTCACAAAAGAGGGAACTGAGCTTTCAAAACAGGCACAATCATTCCTCGACTTCATGACAAGCTCATCATCAGCTGATCTCATCAAAAAAGCTGGCGCAATTCCTGTAAATGAATAGTTTTTAAGAAATCAAAGACTTTAAATCATTAGTTGTAAATAGGTAAAGCAAAGACATGAAGAAAAAATCAAACATCACAGAAAACATATTTCACGGTGTGTTTTTCGGATTCGGTTTACTCTCAGTCGCCTTTGTTATTGGCATCACGGTATACCTGGTAATCTCAGGTGTACCGGCGATTGCCAAAATCGGCATCGTCGACTTTTTGTTTGGCCAAGTTTGGAATCCAAGCAACAACCAATTCGGAATTCTGCCATTTATTTTGACAAGTGTTTACGGCACAATTGGTGCAGTTATTCTTGGTCTTCCACTCGGAATCTTGACAGCAGTTTATCTTTCAAAGTTTGCTAGAAAAAAATCTGGTCGCTTGATTAGATCGGCAGTTGAGCTGCTGGCGGGCATTCCAGGTGTTGTTTATGGTCTTGTTGGAATGATTATTCTTGTTCCCGCAATTCAAGCAATTTTTGCCCTCTCGTCTGGTGCGACGCTTCTTGCTGCAATCCTCGTTCTCACAGTTATGATCCTCCCATACATCGTAAATGTATCAACGACGGCTCTCGATGCAGTTCCCAAAGAATACGAGCATGGTTCACTTGCATTAGGTGCCACTGAGACTGAGACCTACTTCAAGGTTTCAATCCATGCAGCAAGAAGCGGCATTGCCACAGCAGTAATACAAGGAATTGGCCGCGCTTTAGGTGAAGCAATGGCAATCATCATGGTTGCAGGAAACGTTGCAAACATGCCATCGCTTTTCGGCTCAGTTCGCTTCTTAACAACCGCAATCGTTTCAGAAATGAGCTACGCTTCCTACGGAAGTCTTCACCGCGAAGCGCTCTTTAGCATCGGTCTTGTTCTCTTCCTGTTCATCATTGCAGTAAATGTGATTCTTAACCTCATTGCTAGAAGGGAGGAGAAATAATGTCTCAATCAGGCGTAATGCTTCCTAATCAGCAACTTAATGGCGCTTCTGCGGCTGAAAACAAAACTTCAGCATCTGAGGCTGTCAAAAAAGCACTTCCTAAAATGAGCGTCTCAAGACGTCGCAAAGACAAAATTGTAAAAGGTCTCGTTTATGGCAGTGGCTTTGTTGTGTGCGCAATCCTTGCACTCATCATTGGCTACATTTTCTACCGCGGAATTCCTTTTGTTACAGTGCAACTTTTGACCACTCAGTCAAGTTACGTAAAAGACACTATTGGAATTTTGCCTAACATCTTAAACACGCTCTACATCGTGTTAATCGCAATGGCAATTGTTATTCCTCTTGGTGTTTGTGCTGCGGTTTATCTGAATGAATATGCAACGAACAGGGTTATCGTTAAGTCGATTAGCTTTGCTGTTGAAACCTTGACTGGCATTCCATCAGTTATCTTTGGACTTGTCGGCATGCTTTTTTTCATTCAGATTTTGGGCCTGCAAGCTGGTGTTCTTGCTGGCGGCTTGACTCTTGTAGTCATGGTTTTGCCAACAATCATCTCAAACACGCTTGAGTCGCTTCGCACAGTTCCTCAAAGCTACCGCGAAGGTGCGCTTGCCCTTGGAAGCGGAAAGTGGCACATGATTAGAACCGTAGTTCTGCCAAATGCCATCGACGGCATCGTCACTGGTTGCATTCTTGCAATCGGCAGAATTGTGGGCGAGTCAGCAGCGCTGCTCTACACTGCAGGTTTCGGACTCATCTTAAATGGCTTTATGACAGCTCTTCAGTCATCAAGCGCAACACTCACCGTTGCTCTTTATGTCTATGCAACAGAGCGCGGACAACTCGACGTTGCGTTTGCGGTTGCCTCAATTCTCATGATTCTCACTCTCATCCTGAATATTTGCGCAAACCTAACTGCCTCTAAGCTTGAAAAGAAGGAAAAATAATGAACGACACTTTTGTAACTAACGATTTGAACCTTTGGTACGGCTCAAACCATGCATTGCACGACATTAACATTGCAATTCCAACTCACGAAGTAACTGCCTTGATTGGACCATCTGGATGCGGAAAATCAACATTTCTTCGCACCCTTAACAGAATGAACGACCTTGTTGAGAACGTAAAAATCCAGGGTAGCGTTACTTTTGATGACGAAGACATCTATTCAAACAACTGCGATGTAACAGAGCTTCGCAAACGAGTTGGCATGGTGTTTCAAAAAGCAAACCCATTCCCAATGAGCATTTATGACAATGTTGCCTATGGACCTCGCATTCACGGTATTAAAAATCGCGATGAACTTGACCAAATTGTTGAAGAGTCGCTTCGCGGCGCAGCACTTTGGGATGAAGTTAGTGACCGCTTGAAGAAAAGCGCACTTGGTCTTTCTGGTGGACAGCAGCAGCGTCTTTGCATCGCTCGTGCTCTTGCAGTAAAGCCTGAGGTTATTCTGCTCGACGAATCAACGAGCGCTCTTGACCCAATTTCGACCTCTCAAATTGAGGAACTAGTTGGTGAGCTTAAGAAAAACTACACAGTTGTGATGGTTACCCACAACATGCAACAGGCGCAACGCGTAGCTGATCAGTCCGCTTTCTTCCTAATGGGCGACCTTGTTGAATTCGCGCCAACTGAAAAGCTCTTCAACGACCCACAGCACAACGAGACTAAAGAATACGTTTCGGGTCACTTTGGCTAAAATCTAGTGGTAGCAAAGGGTGAAAACGCCCCATTAAACCAACAATTAAAGCGTCAGCTAATTTCTGATAAAGCTGGCGCTTTTCGTCTATAATATGTGAGGTTGCTTTAGCGCAACTCGTTTTAATTTGTTTCCTAGACTTCGCGAGCTCCACCGCACACGAAATCTCGGTAACAAACGTTTATTGAGAATGCGAGCACATCGCACAGGTTTTTTTAGAAAGGTGGCAATCATGGCTGCACGTTTGAGTGTTTCAAACGAAAAAGTTGCTGAGCTCATTAAAGAGTATGGCAAAAACGAAAAAGACTCTGGTTCTCCAGAGGTACAGGTCGCAATTCTGACTGAAAGAATTAGAAACCTGACCGAGCATCTCAAGGTACACAAGGGCGACAATCACACTCGCCGCGGCCTCATGAAGATCATCGGTAAACGTCGTGGACTTCTGAAGTACATCAAGAACAAGAACATCGATGAGTATCGTGAACTCATTGCAAAGCTTGGTATTCGCGACAATATTTAGCTTATAAAACCCGCTGCTCAAAGCGGGTTTTTACATAAGTAGCAGTAATTATTAGCCACACGGTGTGGCGAGACGAAGAGAAAAGAAGAAAAGAAGATATGGCAAAAATCGTAGAAGAATTTGAACTTTATGGAAAGAACTACCGCTTTGAAACAGGCGAGCTTGCAAAGCAGGCTACAGGCGCTGTTTTAGCAACTTGCGGCGAGACAACAGTGCTCGTCACAGCTGTTGTTTCAAAGGAAGACAAAAATTATGACTTCTTTCCACTAACAGTTGATTTCATCGAAAAAATGTATTCTGTCGGCAGAATCCCTGGCGGATTCTTGAAGCGCGAGGCTAAGCCTTCTGACAAAGGCACACTCACAGCTCGCATGATTGACCGACCAATTCGCCCTGGTTTCCCAGAGGATTTCAAAAAAGAAGTTCAAATTGTTGCTACTACTTTAGTTTGCGACCCTGACAATGCACCTGATGTAATTTGCATCGGCGCTGCTTCAGCTGCTTTGATGGTTGGCGGAGCTCCTTTCGAGGGACCTGCAGCATGTGTTAGAATTGGCCGCAACAAAGAAACAAAAGAGTTCATCGTAAACCCAACTTTTGCCGAGCAAAAAGAAAGCGACCTTGAGCTCACAATTGCTGGAACTTCTGAATTCATTTCTATGGTTGAAGCAGGAGCTGAAGAAGTTTCAGAAGAAGACATGCTTGCTGCTATGAACTTTGGTCAGGAAGCAATCGCAGAATTCTGCAAGGCACAACAGCGTTTTATCGACAAAGTTAACCCTACAAAACTCGAGTACACACCTCAAATTCCTGATGCAAAAATTGACGAAGTTGTCTCAGCTCATTACGAAGAAATGGCTGCTGCAATCAAAGGCGACGACAAAGCATCTAGAATTGCAAACGTTGAAGCCCTCAAAACTCAAATCACCGAGGAAGGCTTTACCGAGGAAGAGCGCGAAGAGTGGGCAGGCGACATTGCTGCTGCACTCAAAAAGCTCGAGAAAAAGGCAATGCGCCGCATGATTATCGAGCAAGGCGAGCGTGTTGACGGACGCAAACCAACTGAGGTTCGTCCACTTCACATTGTTCCTGGCTATCTTCCACGCGTTCATGGTTCTGGCTTGTTCCAAAGAGGACAAACTCAGGCTCTCTCCATCGCAACCCTTGGCATGCTAAATGAGGCACAGCGTCTCGACACAATTGACCCTGAGACTGAGCGTCGCTACATGCATCACTACAACTTCCCACCATACTGCACAGGTGAATGCGGCAGAATGGGTGCTCCAAAGCGCCGTGAAATTGGTCATGGTAGCTTGGCAGAAAAGGCTTTGGTGCCAGTTCTTCCAAGCGAAGATGAATTCCCATATGCAATTCGTGTAGTTTCAGAAGTTCTTGAATCAAACGGATCTTCTTCAATGGCTTCAACTTGCGGCTCAACTCTTGCTCTCATGGACGCTGGTGTTCCAATTAAAGAGCCTGTTAGCGGTGTTGCAATGGGTCTCATTAAAGAGGAAGATGGCGTTGTAATCTTGACCGACATCCAAGGTCTTGAGGACTTCCTTGGCGACATGGACTTCAA
Organism: Phoenicibacter congonensis; assembly: GCA_030530045.1. GTDB lineage: Bacteria > Actinomycetota > Coriobacteriia > Coriobacteriales > Eggerthellaceae > Phoenicibacter > Phoenicibacter congonensis_A. Next base: position 13,016 of record JAUMVS010000005.1, on the reverse strand, counting down.
AGTTTGTGGCACAAAAAATGGCATCACAGCCCTTCAGATGGACAACAAGGCAAAAGGTCTTTCAGTAGACATTTTGTCTCGTGCTCTTGCGCAGGCTAAAGAAGGCAGAGCTTTCATTTTGAATGCAATGCTTGAAACAATCGCTGCTCCTCGTGAGGAAATGCGCGAAACTGTTCCTCGCATTGAAACTATCATCATCGACACCGACAAGATTCGTGACGTCATTGGTTCTGGCGGCAAAGTTATCCGCGGAATTCAGGACGAAACTGGCGCAACAATCGAGATTCAAGAAGACGGCACAGTGCATGTTGCTGCAACTTCAAAAGAGTCTTCTGATGCAGCACTCAAAATGATTCATGACATCGTGCACGAGCCAGAAGTGGGAGAGGTCTACGAAGGTGAAGTTGTTGGCCTGAAAGACTTCGGTGCATTCATTCGCTTGACTCCTAATCGTGATGGTCTTTTGCACGTTTCAAAGATGGCGATTGGCAGAGTTCGTCACCCAGAAGACATCATGTCAGTTGGCGATGTAGTTAAAGTCGAAATCACAGAGATCGACCCTAAAACAGGAAAAATTTCACTTGACCGTCTTGACAAGCCAAAGGTTGAAGGTGGTGCTGACGGCGGTGATAAAAAACAGTTAAAACGTCCAGAAAAACAAGACAGAAAACCATTTAGAAAGCACTAAATTTGGAGAATTAAAGAGGTTTAAATATGACACAAAAGCAGTCCGAGGATTCTGCTAAGAAAACAGCAGAGAAATCTTCTGAGACAGCTTCGCGTGCCAAAAGCTCGTCTTCTCGTGATTCAAAACGCAAGAAGACGAGTTTTTATAAACACGTAAAAGTTGACCGTGAAAGGCCAGAACTTTCGCGCGGAAGATATGACTCGCAAAAAAAGAAGACAAGCAACAATCGTTCAAGACAAGTTGCTCATCATAACGGAAGCATCGACCCAAAAGCACAACTGAGAGTTATTCCGCTTGGTGGTCTTGATGCAATCGGTAAAAACATGACAGCGTTTGAATGCAAAGGAGACATCCTTTTAGACGACGCAGGACTCATGTTTCCTGAAGACGATCACCCAGGCATCGACCTCATTTTGCCTGATTACACATACATTCTCGAGAACGCCGAGAAGCTTCGCGGCATCGTGATTACCCATGGTCACGAGGACCACACAGGCTCTTTGCCCTACCTCATGAAAGATATTGGAATTGAGATTCCAATTTATGCGACAAAGTTAACCCTTGGTCTCATTGAGGGCAAATTCAAAGAGCATGGCATCAAAAATGCAAAACTTTGCGAAATCAAGCCTGGCGACCATCAAAAGATTGGTTGCTTTGACGTTAACTTCTTCTCGGTAAATCATTCAATTCCAGGCTCTGTCGGTCTTTTCATTCAAAGCCCAGCAGGAAACGTCATGCACACTGGCGACTTTAAGCTAGACCAAACCCCAATTGACGGCGTCAGAACCGACTTTGCCTCGATTACAAAATTTGCATCTAAAGGCGTTGATTTGCTCATGAGCGACTCAACAAATGCTGTTGTGCCTGGCTTTACTAAGTCAGAAGCAGAAGTGGGGAAGACCCTTCGCGAAGTAATTTCGCATGCAAAAGGCAAGGTAATCATTGCTTCATTTGCGTCACACATTCATCGCTTGCAGCAAATTTGCAATGCAGCAATTGAGGCAAACAGAAAAGTTGTTGTTACTGGTCGCTCTATGATTCAAAACACAGAAATCGCAAGAAAGCTTGGCTATCTTCAGATTTCTGACAACGATTTGATTGATGCCTATTACCTGGATAAAACTAGCCCTGATAAAGTTGTCATTATGTGCACAGGTTCGCAAGGTGAACCACTGAGCGCTCTTTCTCGAATCGCTAATGGTGAGCACAAGACAATTGAGATTGAGCCTGGTGACACTGTAATTATCTCGGCCACTCCAGTTCCTGGAAATGAAAAGGCTGTTACAAAGGTCATTAACATGCTTTCAAAAATCGGATGCGATGTTTATGACAAAAGCCGCGCTTGCGTGCACGTTTCAGGTCATGGCAGCCAAGAAGAGCTCAAGTTAATGCTTGCATTCGTCAAACCACGTTATTTCATGCCAGTCCATGGTGAAGCAACGCATCTTCGCGCACATGCCAACCTTGCAAAGCAAATGGGAATGGATGAGAAAAACATTTTCATTCTCGACAATGGTGACTCGCTCGTCATGAATTCAAGAGGAATAAAGCGCGGACCAAGTGTTGAGAGCGGCATTGTTTATGTAGATGGACTCTCAGTTGGAGACACTTCTCAAGACATCCTCGACGAAAGAAACAAGATTGGAACCCAGGGTTTTGCATCAGTTGCAGTTGCAGTTACAGCAAAAGGCAAGCTTGCAGCAAAACCAGTGGTCGAAATGCATGGCATCACTGGCGGCGACGACAAGACTCTTTGCAAAGAAGCATCGCTTCATTGCACTCATGCGCTAGAGAAACTACTGCGTGATAAAGACGTTCCAACAAGAAACATCAAGTTCACTGTTCGGGACTCAATTGCGCAGTTTATGTGGGATAAAACAAAGCAAAGACCGCTGGTTGTGGTCAACGTCCTCAAGATTTAGCAAACAACCTCTATCAGTTAAAATGTAGTTTAAATGGCAGCAAAAAAACAACAAGTTAGAAAAATCAATTCGAACAGTAATTCGAGTTCAAAGCAGAAAGGCAGCCGCAATCCAAAGGCTGCCGCTGTTTCTGCGCAAGAAAACAGTCTCTCTAGACGAATTGGCGGAGTCTGTTTAATCTTTTTGGGAGTAATCCTTTTAATCCTTGCAGCACTAAAGGATGTTCAGGGCGCAGTTTCACAGTTTTTAAGCACTGCAACGCACATGTGCTTTGGAATTTGTTGCTACATTTTTCCTTTTGTTTTAATAGCAATCGGTGTATCGCTCTTTATTAAAAACAGCGATACATTCAAGCGAGCAAACTTCATCATCGGCCTTTCAATCTTTTTTGTGGGCTTCATTACACTCGTTGCAATGATGGCACCAATTGCAGTGCTTAATGTCGACGACCCAAATCTTCTTTTCTCTGACTTAAATTTGACCCGCTACGGCGGCTATCTTGGCAACTCAATTGGTTGGGTTTTAATTTCACTTTTCGGAAAAATCGTCTCTTCGGTAATTTGCGTTTTGATAATGGTCATCGGTGCCATTGTCGCAGGCTTTTCTTTTTCAATACTCAAAGAGAGAATTAGGGCTGCTAAAAGTGAAAAAGAAGAGAAGAAGCAAAATCAAGACTTGCATTATGTTCCGCTAGAGCAGGCACAAATTCGTCTCACCAAAGATGGAGACATCGACGTTTCAAGTTTTGCAGGATGCGAAGGTGGAAAAACCACGGTGCTTTCCAATTTGCATGACTCTATTAATGATGACCAAAAGTCCAGAAAGCGCCCACAGCCAAAGACTAGAAACGCAACAGCAAATGATCTCAACAACATCGCAACTGTTCCTGCTGATGCAGAAACTGCCCAGCTAACACGCAAAATTACTAAAAATCCAAGAGCTAACAAAAAGCCTGTAAACGATTTGTCTAAACTAAACGCATCTAACGTTGAGGAAAATCCGGCGCTTTCGTCAGCTGACAGCGACTTTAAACTGCCATCGATGGACTTGCTTGAGAAGCCAAAAGAGACAAAGGTTAATAAAAACAGCGACATTCATTTAGCGGAAGTGGCAGCCGAGCTTCAGCAGTCACTAGAAGATTTTGGTGTCCCAGCGCAGGTTGTTGGTTGGGTTGCGGGCCCAACAGTTACACTTTTTAAAATTGAGCTTCCTGCTGGTGTTAGAGTTAACAAAATTCAAAATCTTGGAACCGACCTTGCTCTTGCGCTAGCTGCAACATCGGTGCGCATTTTTGCACCAATTCCTGGCACTAACTATGTTGGAATTGAGGTTCCAAATCAGCACCGCGAGACCGTTTATCTCTCTGAGATCTTAAGAGATGCCAAACCTGGTCCTCTGCAAATTGCAATTGGCAAGGACGTAGAAGGCAACTCAATTGTCACTAATTTAGCAACAATGCCTCACTTGCTGATTGGTGGCACCACAGGTTCTGGCAAATCGGTCTCTGTCAATGCGATGATCATGTCGATTCTGATGCGCGCGACACCTGATGATGTTCGCTTCATTATGATTGACCCAAAGCGTGTTGAATTCACGCCATACAACGGCATTCCGCACCTCTATGCTCCTGTTGTCACCGAGCCTAAAGAAGCAGCTAGTGCGCTCACTTGGGCGGTGGCCGAGATGGAGCGACGCCTAAAAATCATGAGCGAAGTTGCCGCTAGAAACATTAAAGAATACAACGCCAAGGTAAAAGAAGGCTCGCTAGACGAAATTAAAAAGGTTACGAGTTCTGGCCCTAGCGAAGAGAAAAAACACGTGCATCTTCCATACATCGTCATTATTATTGACGAGCTTGCTGACCTCATGATGTGTGTTGGTAAAGAAGTTGAAAGCTCGATTTGCCGTCTTGCTCAGCTTGCACGTGCCGCAGGCATTCATCTGATTGTTGCAACTCAGCGCCCATCAACAAATGTTGTCACAGGCTTAATTAAGTCAAACATCACTAACAGAATTGCATTTAATGTTGCTTCATCAATCGACTCTCGCGTAATTCTCGATCAAAATGGAGCCGAGGATTTGATCGGTCTTGGAGACTTGCTCCTTTCAAAACCTGAGCTTGGAAAACCAATGCGCATCCAGGGCTGCTTTGTATCAAATGAAGAAATCAAAGCAGTTGTTGAGTTTATTAAGCAGCAAGGTGAGCCTGAATACAATAACGAAATTTTGACTACCAACGTAATCACTCTTGGCGATTCCTCGCCAATGCCTAATGGTGCAGGCCAAGACGATGACCCGCTCGTTTGGGAAGCGGCTGACATCTGCATTTCCGCTGGGTTTGGCTCTACATCAAACTTGCAGCGTCGACTAAAAGTTGGCTATTCTCGCGCTGGACGCATTATGGATCAGCTCGAAGAGAAGGGAATTGTTGGTCCTGCTAATGGGTCCAAGCCTAGAGAAGTGCTGGTTGATGCGCTAGAATTAGAGACACTTAAAGCGTTCGAGGCTAATGATTAGGGGGTTGGGTTTTGGATAATGACCTTTTGTACAATACCCAATCTTTTGGACAGAAGCTAAAGGAAGCTCGCGAAAACGCCGGCTTCGACTTGAACACGCTCTCTCGACGTCTTCGCATTCGCGCCGACATTCTACAGTCGATTGAAAACAGCGATTTTAAAAACATGCCTGCTACAGGCTTTGCGAAGAACATGATTAGGACCTATGCTCGAACCGTCGGTCTAAATCAAAATGAGATTTCGAATCAATATTTAGCAGAATACGATGCCTATTTACGCAGAGGTGAGCGCTCTTCTGAGCGTTCAAGCTCTGCTGGCGCGTCCTCTCGAACTAGCCGTTCGGGCTCAAGAACTCGCACAACTCGCTCTTCTTGGGACCAGGCTAGCACTCGCCAAACTAGAGCTAGCCAACAAGCTAAAGATTACCAGGCAGAAGACGTTGCACCTGACTTTAACGATGATTATGCACAAGATCAAAGTCGAACTGCTAACCCGAGATATGCTTCTCGCATGGGTTCATATGCCTCTTCAAGAAGAAGCCAAGAAGTAGCATCGGCACAAAGCGGTCGAGAGTTCGTCTCTAGCGATTACCCAGCTCCAGCAGCTTCTACTGATTATCAGGCTGAAGCCGAACAATCAAGTTACGGCAACAGACCTCGCAGAACTAGCCGGACATCAGCGTCTGCTGAACAAAGAAGCACTCGTTCTTCCAGGTATAGCTCTCGAAATGACGAGCAGGGCAGCGCAAGAGAAGCAAGGCAATCTAGAAGAAGCGGCTCTTCCTCACGTTCGAGAAGAGACTCTCGCCAAGAGACAATGCTTTCAAGTCGCAGAAACGGTAGAACCACAAAATCGATGTCTTCGACATATTCGCTAGGCAAAAAACCTGGCATCAACATGCCTGCACTAGATGGACAAAAACTTTTAATGATTGCAGTGGCTGCCATTGTTTTAGTTCTTGTTATTGTCATTGCGACGCTTTTGATTGGCAAGGGCAACAATCACGAAGAAGACGTTCCAACAATGCCAATTTCTGGCTTGACCGACACTTCAAATAAAGAAGACACAACCACAACAACAGAGCCTGCAAAAGCCACAAAGGCGACAATTGCAGTGACTGTAGAAAAAGACTCACAAAGCTGGTGCATCGTCACAATTGATGGCACGCAAGACTTTGAAGGCATCATTGAAGGTGGCGAAACGAAGACTTGGGATGTCACTGGTAAGTTTGAATTCCAGACTGCAAATTCCGACCCAGTCAAAGTCACAGTCGATGGTGCTGAACAAACGCTCACGGCCGACGAATCAACTGGCTACTACACGTTTGAATATGAATTTAAAGCGTCATAAAAACGCTACTTTTTCGATAACATTTAAAGCATCAAAAAATAAAAACTGAGTAATTACAAAGGGGTTATTATGGCAAAAGAATTTAGTTTTGATTGCGTGAGCCAAGTAGACATCCAAGAAGCTGACAACGCTTTTCAGCAAGCTAAAAAAGAACTTTCGCAAAGATATGACCTTAAAGACTCTGGCTCTTCAATTGATTTTGACAAAGGGGCAGGCAAGGTTACAATTGTTGCTCCGTCCGACTTTGTGTTGGGTCAGGTAAAAGACATTTTTACTGGAAAGCTTGTAAAGCGCGGAATCGACCTTAAGGCTTGCAATTTTTCACCGTGCGCACCTTCTGCTGGCGGAAATGTGACTTCAATTGGAACTTTCGTAAACGGACTCGACAAAGAAAAAGCAACTGCAATCAACAAAGACATCAAGGCCCAGAAATTTAAGGCAAAAACACAAATTGAAGGCGACAAGCTGCGCATCACATCAGCTTCAAAAGACACCCTTCAAGAAGTGATTTCATTCCTTAAAGGGCAAGACTACGACGTTCCTCTGCAATTTGTGAACTATAGATAGGTAATTCTTAATTAACAGGTAAGCAAAATTGAATAAAACGATTTACATCAACACTTTAGGTTGCGCTAAAAACGAAGTCGACTCAATGAGAATGGCCAAAAAGCTCAAAAAAGCTGGCTACACAATCACTGAGGACTACGAAGAGGCCGACCTTTTTATCATCAACACGTGCTCATTTATCGAGTCGGCTACATCGGAAAGCATCGACACTGTTCTCGATTTCCTTGACATCAAAAACGACAGAAATGTAGCTGTTGTTGTTTCGGGTTGCATGCCTTCGCGCTACGCTCAAGGTCTCGTCGATCAAATGCCTGAGGTGGATGCTTTCTTGCCTTGTGCCGACGAGCACAATGTTGTTGAAGTCGTTTCAAGCTTAATTGGGCTTCCTGTTAAGAAAAACCAGGTTGAAGAGGCTGACGCCGGCACAATTTCAACATATGTCAAAATCTCTGAAGGCTGTGACCGCGCCTGTGCTTTCTGCACAATTCCAATGATTCGCGGGCGCTACCATTCCTATTCTGTCGAGCAAATTGAAGAAGACGTTCAAAACGCTGTTGATGCAGGCGCTCGAGAGATAAATTTCGTTGCTCAAGACACTGGGCACTGGGGTCGCGATTTTACGAATAAGCAATCACTTGCTCAGCTTCTAACCAAAGTTGCTAACGATTTTAAGGACACCTATTTCAGGGTTCTCTATGTTCAGCCCGATGAGCTCACTGACGAGCTGTTGTTTGCTATGCGCGACAATGAAAACATCATCGATTACCTCGACATTCCGCTGCAGCACGTCAGCGAGCACATTTTAAAGGGAATGAACAGGACTGGAGATGTTTACGACTTTGAAAACAGAGTAAAGCGCATCAAGGAAGTTCTCCCAGACGCGACTCTTCGCACAACTTTGATGGTCGGGTTCCCAGGTGAGACTGATGACGACTTCCAAGAACTCATGGATTTCGCTTCGCAAGGAACGTTTGACTACATTGGTGTATTTTCCTACTCAAACGAAGATGATGCAAAATCGCATGACTATCCCGATCAAGTTGACGAAGAGGAAAAACAATACCGTCTCGCGGAAATCACCGATCTTGTTGACTCTATTTCTGCTTCAAAAATTAGAGAAAAAATTGGCAATAAATATAAAGTTATCGTCGAAGGACAAGAGGAAGATGGTCAGCTTTACGGCAGGGCTCTTTTCCAAGCTCCAGAGGTTGATGGCCTTGTTTATGTCGACAAGGGCAAGCCTGGAGATGTAGTTGAAGTAACAATGATTGATAGTCTTCTTTACGATTTAGAAGGAGAGGTTGCGTAAATTCCCATCATGGCAAAGGACACTGTGAAAAACCCAGAAGATCGTCTGAATACACCAGCAAACATCGTTACTATCATTAGGGTTTGCTTAATTCCAGTTTTTGTTGTGGCGCTGCTTTCGCCATGGCCAGCACTGTTTGGCCTAGGAGATGCTTTTAGCAATCACGAAAAAGCAATTGTTGCAACTGTAATCTTTGTCGTAATTTCTCTCACCGACTTTCTTGACGGCTACCTAGCTCGTTCAAGAAACGAAATCACTACTTTTGGCAAGTTCATGGACCCTCTTGCCGACAAAATGCTCGTTATTGCTGCACTTTTAGTGCTGGTGGAGCTCGACATTTTGCCATCATGGCCAGTAATCATCATCATCGCTCGCGAATTTATCGTCTCAGGAATTCGCATGCTCGCTGCCAACCAAGGCGTCGTAATCGCTGCTAGCTGGTATGGCAAATTTAAAACCACGTTCCAAATCATCGCAATCGTTTTGTTCCTGCTAAAAGAAGGCGTTAGCTCAACAGAAGTGACTGGCGTTTTGGCTGACCCACTCTACATCATCGCCTGGGTTGTAATGTTAATTGCTTTGGTCCTGACAATCATTTCCATGGTTGACTACATCAATGGCTTCATCAAAATGCTCAACAGCAACAAAACTGAAGACCAAAAAATGGAGCTCGATTTAAAAGAACAGTTGAAGTTAGAATCTCAAAATTTGCTTGAACTGTTAAAGGATAAAGATCTCAAAATCATCACTGCTGAGAGTTTAACTGGCGGTTTAATTTCAGCTTATCTAACTTCAATTCCGGGCTCTTCAGAAGTTGTCGTTGGTGGAGTGGCTAGTTATGCCTACGAACTCAAGCGAGATGCGCTAAAAGTTGACTACGACAACCTATTAAAAAATGGTGCTGTAAATGGGGAAACTGCAACTCAAATGGTCAAAGGTGCCCTTGATTTATCGATTGCTAATGTTGCGGTAGCAGTCACTGGAATTGCAGGCCCTGGTGGGGAAGAGCCTGGCAAGCCTGTCGGCACAGTTTTTATGGGAATCATGAGCGACAAAATGGAAGTTCCTGACATCTTCGAGCTGCATTTTACCGGCAACAGGGACGAAATTAGGCTCCAGACAGTTCAAGCCGCACTCGAAATTTTGCCAAAAGTCATCGAGACTTACTAACCACTGAATTTCTTATTTAAAACTTCATATTTTTGAATTTCTAAATTTAAAAGCGCAATTTGCGTTTTAAACCTTCACTGTTCTTTCACTTCACCTTCACTTCTGGGTAATATTTTCTTCACAGTTCATTCACTTTTGAATAACATTCATTTCACAATTCAAATACAAAAACATCATTAAAACTTCACTGTTCAATGGTGCTCGATTACACAAAATATTCCCAGTTGAGTAATGTTTTCTTTCACAGTTCAAATTAATAATGGCTTCTAGAGTTTGACCTTCGAAATAAATCGAAGCGCAAATGAAAGATAATAGGTTCTAGAAGAAAACGGAGTTTTAGATGGACAAAGAAAAACAAGAATTACTCAAAAACACCACAGACCAAATTGAGAAAAAATTTGGCAAGGGCTCAATCATGAAGCTCGGCGAAAACGTCCACATGGAAGTTGACGCGATTTCAACAGGTGTTTTGCCGCTCGACATTGCGCTTGGCATCGGTGGCGTTCCAAAGGGAAGAATTGTTGAGATTTATGGACCTGAGGCAAGCGGTAAAACGACGCTGGCTTTGCAGATTCTCTCAGAATGCCAGGCACAAGGTGGCACTGTAGCCTTCATTGATGCAGAGCATGCAATGGATCCAATCTACGCTGCAAAACTGGGCGTTGACATCGACAACGTGCTCATCTCACAGCCTGACACAGGCGAGCAAGGCCTTGAGATTTGCGACATGCTCGTGCATTCAGGGGCAGTTGATTGTGTCGTTGTTGACTCAGTTGCAGCACTTGTTCCTCGTGCTGAAATCGAAGGTGAGATGGGCGATGTAACAGTTGGCCTGCAGGCTCGCCTCATGAGCCAAGCTCTCAGGAAGCTAACAGGTTCGCTCTCTAAATCAAACACAACATGCATCTTTATCAACCAATTGCGCGAAAAGATTGGTGTTATGTTTGGTAACCCTGAGACGACAACAGGCGGCCGCGCGTTGAAGTTCTACAGCAGCGTTCGAATTGAGATCCGTCGAGTTGAGTCAATCAAGGGAGAAAACGAGATCATCGGCAACAAAGTTCGCGCCAAGGTCGTTAAAAACAAGGTTGCTCCGCCATTTAGAAAAGCAGAGTTTGACATCATCTTTGGCGAAGGTGTTTCAAAAGCTTCATGCGTCATCGATGCTGGCATCACTTGCGGTGTATTGAACAGAAGCGGCGCATGGTTCTCCTACAACGACACACGCCTTGGGCAGGGAAGAGAAGCATCAAAGGCATTCTTAAACGACAACCCAGTGCTCTTAAGAGAGATTGAAACGCAAATTAGAAAAGCATTTAATATCCCAACAAATAGCGACGAAGAAGCTCCAAAACTTCCAAATGTTAGAGATGCAGCTGACAAGAAAGCCGAACCAAAAGAAATTAAAGCGACAGCAAAGGCATAATTTTTTAACTTTTTAAAGCTTGATGCCTTCGGTTTAAGCAACATGCCTCTTTTTTGAGTTTTTGCGCTAGAGCTCGCGAGTTCTCAGCAAACGATTCTCGTCTTTGTCGCATGGGTCAAAAAAATGCTAGGTGTTATAATTCATTGGTAGCAAATTTGTAGATTTTTACAAATTTTTAATCTTAAAAAAGAAAGGTGCCATCAATGAATGCGTTAATCATTGTTGGCGTGGCTGTTCTTGGAATATTACTTGGCGCGATAGCGTTTAAGATACTTTCTAACATCGTCAATAAAGGCGCTGTAAATGATATTGCCACGCTGAAGAAGACTGCCCAAAACGAGGCAGACGAAATCATTAAAAATGCCCGCAACAGTGCAGAAAACATCAAAAAAGAGGCGAAGCTTGCTGCTAAAGACAAAGCCATTCAGTACAAGCAAGAACTAGAGCAGGAAAACAAAGAGCGTCAACGCGAACTGCGTGCTTCTGAAAACAGAATCAATCAGCGCGAAGAATCTCTCGATAAAAGATCAAATGCTCTCGATAGCCGAGAGCAAAAGCTCAACAATCAAGCATCGATTCTTGACGAGCGCGAAAACGAAATCGACGAAGTTCTCGATGAGCTGCAAGGAAAGCTAGAGAGCGTCTCCAACATGACTAAAGAAGAGGCTCGCGACTATTTGCTTTCATCTCTTAAAGAAGATGTCACAAATGACGCAGCAACCATCATTCGTGATTCTGAATCGCGATGCAAAGCTGAGTGCGACAAAAACGCTCGCAGAATTTTGAGCGTAGCAATTCAGCGTCTTGCTTCTGAATACACAGGCACTGCCACAGTTACAACTGTTCAGATTCCAAATGACGATATCAAAGGTCGCATTATTGGCCGTGAAGGCAGAAACATCAGAACCTTTGAGCAGGTTACAGGCACAAACCTTCTGATTGATGACAGCCCTGAGGTAATCACAATTTCTTGCGCCGATTCCGTTAGACGTGCTATTGGCGTTTTGACTATGGAAAATCTTGTTGCTGATGGAAGAATCCACCCAGCAAAGATTGAGGAATATTACGAAAAAGCATCGCGCACAATTGGCGAGAAAATGCGCGAAGCAGCTGAAAAGGCAACGTTTGACACTGGAATTCACGACCTTCGACCAGAACTTCAAGCAACACTTGGTCGACTTCTTTACAGAACGTCATACAGCCAAAACGTGCTGCAACACTCTGTAGAAGTTGCCCACATTGCTGGAATGCTTGCTTCTGAGCTCGGTCTTGACCCATACCAGGCAAAACGCGCAGGTCTTCTGCATGACATTGGCAAGGCAATTGATCATGAGTCAGAAGGAAGCCACGCGCTGATTGGCGGCGAGCTTTGTAAAAAATATGGCGAGAGACCAGAAATCGTGCATGCAATCCAGGCTCACCATGAAGACATTGAGCCTAACACTGTGCTTGACATGCTGATTCAAGCTGCTGACGCAGTTTCAGCAAGTCGCCCTGGTGCTCGCAAGGAATCAATCGAGAACTATGCAAAACGCCTCGAGAGACTCGAAGAGATTGCAAACGCTCACCCTGGTGTTGAAAAAACATATGCTATGCAGGCAGGACGCGAAGTTAGAGTCATGGTTGATCCAGGCAGCGTCGATGACGCGCATGCAACTGTGCTAGCTCACGACATAGCAAAAGAGATTGAAGAAGAAACTGAATATCCAGGCCAAGTAAAAGTCATCGTCATTCGCGAGACAAGAGCTACCGACATTGCAAAATAGCTCTCTTGCAGGGTTTTTATTGGCTATAATCTAAACGAACTAATTACTGGGCATTAACTGAAACACAAAAACGAGGTCAAAAAATGGAGCAACAAAAGCAGCCTATCGACTGCCTAAAAGTTTCCTCGAAGTCGTCGCCGGCTTCTGTAGCAGGCGCAATTGCTGGAATGATAAAAGATGGAAATCCTGTGGAAATCCAGTCTGTCGGAGCAGGAGCTGTAAATCAAGCAATTAAAGCAATTGCAATCTCTAGGGGCTTTTTGTCTCCAGTTGGAATTGAAATCGTTTGCATTCCTTCGTTT
>JAUMVS010000004.1 GCA_030530045.1 Phoenicibacter congonensis | reverse complement strand
TTTACATTGAGGTTCCCGCTTCTCGCCAGAGAAGCGGAACGAAAATTATCTCCGTCCCCAATTTACATTGAGGTTCCCGCTTCTCGTCAGAGAAGCGGAACGAAAATTATCTCTGACACCAGTACAAATTCCCGGCCGCTTTTACCGCTCCATTTCTTGCGCGATTGACCAGCTAGAAAGAGAAAGCCGGGACAATGCTGTAATACCGTGACGCGAAAAAGGTGGAGTCAGGATAGCCAGCATTGTCGATGGTGCCAAAACCTCTGCCAAATTGCACATCTGGCGAACGGGACCATGCCTGCAAATCCCAAGCGGAAGCAGGCGTGCCTCCATTGCGGGTTTTAGGCAGCCCCGCCAGGGCAGGATTGCTGGAACTTGGTTTAATTCCCGAGTCGGCAAACCACACATACTGGGTGCCTTCACTCCTAATGTAAGGCAGAGAGCTTCCTGTAACTTCGCTATAGGATAGCAGCCAGAACGTATCAGAGGTGGTAATTTCGGCCCAGTCTTCAGTAGTAGTGCTTGTCGTTGACTTCTTCGCCACCGCTTTCGGAGAAATGCCCTGCAAGCCCTTGGCGACATAACCGGGCATGACCGTCTTGTAGAGTTGAGAGCCTGTCCAGCCGCCTACGCTCGTGCCTTCGGAGTTCATTTGCTGTGCGGCAGGAAGTGCATGCGTTGCCATAAAGCTTACCGCAGAGCCGTCGTTGTCGTGTTCGCCCACCTGAATGATGCGGAACTCAACGTAGCGGTTTGCGTAAGGAAGTGCTGCGTCTTCCTGCCAAAAGGTATAAAGACGAGCGTTGTTTTGCATCAAAGTTGTCCACTCGGACACAGATGCGCTTGGATTGCTTCTGAGGGCATCAATTTGAGATTGGGTTTTAAGTATTGTTGCATCGGGGCTGGCAGACTGAGCGGCAGCCATCCAATAATCCCCCACACTTTCGTCTACCCAATATGCATAGAGGTGCACTTCGGATTCCTTGGTTGTTGAAAGGGGGTTCTCGAAGGCGTGTTGGTCCATAAAGGTGGTTGTGTTGGAATCAACGTTGCCAGATTCCGCGGTGCCCAATGTCCAGAAAGCAAAGGTTTTGCCCTCTAGTTGGAACTTGCTGGCATTGAGAACATCGCCTTTGGCAATGTCGCAAAGTTGATAGACGATGTCTTTTCCGTCTGCAGTAACGCCGCCATTGCCGTGATAAACAACAGTATAGTAATCGGCCACCGCAATGGACACTTCCAGCTCCACCGTGTTGTAGTTGGCTGCATCTTTCGGGGTGTAGAGAGCAGCGCGCTTAACGGTTCCAGCTGTGTCTCCAACCGTATCGGTTGGGGTTTCCCACGCGAGGGTGCCATCGTATTGAGCGGCATCTAAAACGGGCAGGGCCACATCGGCAAGGGTCTGGTTCGTGTAGGCAGATGTCGTCAGTTCATCAGCGCTCGGAACAACTGGGTTTGCCTTTTCGATCGTAAAAGCAAGTTCTTTAGTGCCAGCATATTTACCAATGCCAGTAACGGTTGCAGTTGCAGTGCCGGCATTAACGTTGTTTTCGTATGAAACCGTGTAATCGGTGCCCTCTTTTAAGCCGTCAAGCCCGTTTATTCTTGGCGTTATGACTCTACCGTTGTAGGTATAGGTGTCCTGATCAAGGCTGATATCGGGCAAAACTTGTTTGTAGCTTAACGTGTAGATAATGGTTCCAACGTGAACTTCGGTTGAACCTTTGAAGCTGGAAGGCACGGTGGTATTGGCGGTCCAATTAACGGTCAAGGTTTCATTGGGCTGAATGGTCTTACCTTGGGCATCGGTTTTCCAGTCGCTCACAAAGCTGTAGTCAGATTTGATGGTGACCTTATCTATGACTATCACATAATCGGTCTCGTTTTTGACGGTGGTTGAAGGAACCGTGATAGTGCCATCCTTTGCATAGGTGGCAACGATTTTCACTTCTACCGTTGCGCCTTGGTTATTGTCCGCATATGCGTGTGCTGCAAGACAGGTAGCACCGATAACAAGAGCCGCAACAAGGGCACACAGCGCTACAGCGAATTTTCTTTCTTTTGCCGTTGCGTTCATGAGAGGTTGCCACCTCCCTGGTCGTTGCTATTGCGAGAAGTCGCAAGCTTTTTGGATGCAACAATAGCTACAACAGTACAAGCACCTACCACAGCAAAAGGCACGATGGGTGTTTCGTCTGAGGTAGTTGGCAGGTCTGATTTTGTGATGGTGGTTGAGCTGCCAGCAGGAACGGTTCCGCTATCGCTTGCCACCAAATAAATCTCGGTGCTTGCCTCGCCTGTGTTTTCTTCGGCATAAACAAATGATGAAGGGCATATTACAGCCAACTGAACGAAAAGTGCCACTGTAAAAATGACAAGCGCTTTAGATAACGACTCAGGTAAAGAAATTCGCAATGCTTTGTGCATCTCTCCCCCTTTTTACATCGGTTTCACCCATTATATTTAAATATGGAAAAACGATGAGGGGCGCGTTTCACGCTGTCGGCGAACGATTTTGATTTATCTCTGACACCATTGCAAATCGGCAGCATTTATCTCTGACACCAGTGAAAATAACATTCTTACCAGGTTGTTTTCCGCCATGTAGGTGCAAAAAGCGTGAGCGAAAACGAAACTGGGCGAGTAGATTTTGATTTATCTCTGACACCATTGCAAATCGGCAGCATTTATCTCTGACACCGATGAAAATAGGTAATCTACCAGGCATGATTCAGCCATACAGGTGCAAAAAACGTGAGCGAAAACGAACCTGGGCTAGCAAATTTTGATTTACCCCTGACACCAGTGCAAATCGCTTGCATTTATCTCTGACACCAGCGCAAATATGAAAACAAAAGAAAAACGCTCCTGAGATCAGAAGCGTCTTTCGTTGATTTTTATTTAGAATCTTGCAGCGTCAAGGTTCCCGCTTCTCGTCAGAGAAGAGGAACTAAATTACTCCCACTCAATCGTTGCTGGAGGTTTGCTTGTGATGTCGTAGCAAACGCGGTTCAAACCTGGGACTTCTGCGACAAGGCGCGACGAAATTTTTGCAAGGACGTCGTGCGGAAGCTTTGCCCAGTCAGCCGTCATTGCATCACTTGACTCAACAGCGCGAACAATCACAGGGCGCTCGTAGGTGCGCTCATCCCCCATCACTCCAACACTCTTTATGTCAGGCAGCACCGCGAAATATTGCCAGCAAGAATGCTGCGAATGAAGGTCGCCAGTCTCAACTGCTAAGCGAGCGTTATAGGCATCAAGCTCTTCGCGAACAATTGCATCAGCATCTTTCAAGATGCGAAGTTTCTCAGAATCGATGTCGCCAATGATTCTAATTGCAAGGCCTGGACCTGGGAAAGGTTGACGGTGCACGAGCGAATCAGGAAGACCAAGAGTTGTGCCAAGAGCACGAACTTCATCTTTGAAGAAGTGATCAAGTGGCTCAATCAAGTCAAACGAAACGCCATCGGGGAAAGGAATCAAGTTGTGGTGGCTCTTAATTGTTGAGGCTTTGCCGCCAGTTTTACGAGCACCGCTCTCAATAATGTCAGGATAAATCGTGCCTTGTGCCAGGAAAGTTATTGGCTCCCCATCGGTAGCTTTCTCCTGAGCAACATTGAAAAATTCTTTCCAGAACTGAGTGCCGATAATCTTGCGCTTCTGCTCAGGGTCATCAACACCGCGAAGAAGCTCAAGGTAGCGCTCTTCTGCGTGAACATGCACGAAGTCGACATCGAATTGACGCGAGAAAACAGCTTCAACTTCCTCAGGCTCATTTTTTCTGAGAAGGCCATGATTTACAAAAACGCAAATGAGCTGCTTGCCGATAGCTTTTGACAGAAGAGCAGCAACAACGCTTGAGTCAACTCCGCCAGAAAGACCAAGAATGACGCGCTTGTCGCCCACTTTTTCCTTAATCTCAGCGATGAGGCTTTCAGCCAAATTATCAATTGACCAGTTTTTCTCTAGGCCGCAAATTGCAAACAAGAAGTTTTCAAGCAACTGCTTGCCGCATTCGGTGTGCTTAACCTCAGGATGAAACTGGGTCGTAAAGATTTTCTTCTCAACGTTTTGCATAGCCGCAACTTCGCAAACATCAGTCGAAGCTGCAACAGTAAAGCCAGCAGGCACTTCAACCACAGCGTCGCGGTGGCTCATCCAAACAATCTGCGACTCAGGAGTGCCTTCGAAAAGTGCACCGCCTTTTGTGTGCAGCTCAGCTGGGCCATACTCGCCTTTGTTAGTGTGACCAACTTTTCCGCCAAGCGTGTGCGCGATGATTTGATGGCCATAGCAAAAGCCCAAAATTGGGTATCCAAGCTCAAGCACCTTAGGGTCGATGCTTGGCGCATCTTCCGCATAAACACTTGCTGGGCCACCAGAAAACACCAGCGCCGAAGGGTTTTTCTCGCGAACTTCAGATGCGGAAAGGTCGCAAGGAACAATCTCGGAGTAAACGCCAAGGTCGCGAATGCGACGAGCGATGAGTTGCCCGTATTGAGCACCGAAATCAAAAACTAAAACTTTTTGTTGCTTCGAGTTATCCAAAACGAAAACCTTTCTCGCAATTAAGCTTTCAAAAATCCTAAATTCAAAGCTTTCAAACTAGCTTCTCTGTGTAGCGCCAGTCGCGCCAGCAACCTTAGAAACAAGCTTGCTGTGAGCTTTTTCAACTTCTGCCGACTCGAGAGTCTTTTCAGTTGACTGGTAGGTCAACTTGAAGCTCATCGACTTTTTGCCAGGTCCAACCGTGATTGGGTTTCTGTAAATGTCAACGAGAGCCACACCAGCAAGCAGCTTTCCGCCAGCTGAAGTGATTACCTGCTCCATGCGCTCGCATGTTACATCCTCATCGACTACAAAGTTCTGGTCAACCTCAATAGCTGGGAACTCTGAAAGGTCAACGTATGGCTTAGCAGGCAATGCCGACTTCTCAAGCGCACTAAAGTCAAGCTCGAAAGCAGCAACAGTGTCTTCAACGTCAAATTTAGAAGCAACCTCAGGATGAATCTCACCAATCCAGCCAACCTGTGTGCCGCCAGAATACATCACAGCAATTCTGCCAGGAAGCAGGAATGTAAACTCCTCGGGCTCGCCCACCTTAAACTTAACTTTTGGAAGGTTCAGGACATCGGCGACATCCTCAACGACACCTTTTGCATCAAAGAAGTCGAATTTACGAGCGTCGCTCATCCAAGTTTTCTCAACTGAGTTTCCGCAAAGAACACCAGCTACACGCACTCTTTCTTTAGGAAGCTTGCGGTCGTTAGTTGTAGCAAAAACGCGACCGATTTCATAGAGCGCAACATGCTTTGTTCCGTGGTTGATGTTGAAGCGCACCGACTCCATGAGGCCCGGAATGATGGACTGGCGAAGGTGTGCCTGCTCGGAATTTAGTGGGTTGATGATCTCAACATTTACGCTTTCTTTAGCCGAAGTTGGCTGGAAAAGAGCAATGTCATCGGCAGAATTGAACGAATAGGAAAGTGTTTCGTTCATGCCGTTTGCACGCAAAGTGTTGTCCACTTTTCTGCGAATAATGTCATATGTCGTGAGGTGTCCAACGCGGTCAGGACTTGAAGGAAGCGTGCTTGGAACACGGTCTTCACCCCAAATTCTTAACACCTCTTCATAAAGGTCAATCTCGCGCACGAGGTCAGGACGGAAAGTTGGGCGAACTACCTCGAACTCAAACTCATCATCGGCAGTCTTGCCTTCATCAACTGTGCATCCAAGACGAACGAGAACATCTTTGATGAAGTCATTTGGAACATCATCACCAATGAAGTTTCTGAAGCGATTGCATCTGAATTTCAGCGTCTCAGGCTCGGTCTTTGCAGGCCAAACATCAATGAGTCCATAATTGCCTTCTGCGTTAGAAAGAATCTCTCCACCAGCAACTTCTTTAATCAAAGCAGCCGCAATTGCAGAGCGTTTTTCGATGTCGTAGGCATCAACCTCGCGCTCATAGCGCATCGATGACTCACTGAAGAGCTTCAAGTTGCGAGAGGTTCTGGAAGTTGAGCCAGGCTCGAATGTTGCAACTTCGATGCAAACGTTTGTTGTGTTTTCTGTAATCTCAGAGTTGAGACCACCCATAACACCAGCCAGTCCAACAGGGCCAGCGCTCTCGGTTGTGATGAGTGTCATGTCAGGGGTGAGCTCGCGCTCTTGACCGTCAAGAGTTGTGAGCTTTTCGCCCTCTTTAGCGGCACGAACAATGATGTGAGCTTTCTCCTCGCCGTTCTTCAGCCAATCAAGATCGAAAGAATGCATTGGCTGACCATAAAGGAAGAGCATGTAGTTTGTAACGTCAACGATGTTGTTAACACTGCGCTGACCAACAGAGTTCAGTTTGTCTACCAGCCATTTAGGGCTAGGGCCTACCTTTACGCCTTTTATAACTGCAGCAGTGTAGCGAGGGCAGCGAACCGCATCCTCAATGGTGACCTCCACTTCATCCTCAACAGTAGTTTCTGTCTTTGAAACTTCGAGTTTTGCAAGGTCAGCCTCAATAGGGTCACTCCAATCCTGCTGATTCATTGCCGCAAACTCACGTGCAAGACCGCGAACTGAAAGGCAGTCAGGACGGTTAGGCGTAATCTCAAGGTCGAGCACAACCTCGTTTTGGTCTAAATACTCAGCAAGTGGCATTCCAACTGGTGCATCCTCTGGAAGAATCATGATGCCCTCGTGGTCGTTGCTCAAACCGAGCTCACGAGCAGAACAATTCATGCCGCAAGACTGAATGCCACGAAGCTTTGATTTTTTAATTTGGAAATCACCAGGCAGAACCGCACCAATCATCGCAACAACGATGTGGTCGCCCTGCTCGAAATTCTGAGCGCCACAAACAATTTGCAAAGGCTCAGGGTTGCCATCCTCACCAAGGTTTTTGTCACCAACACTAACCTTGCAAACCCACATGTGGTCGGAGTCAGGATGTTTTGTCTTTTCAACGATTTGGCCAGTCACAACGTGATCAAATTGGCTGCCAAGCTTCTCGACACCTTCGACGCCCGTACCAGTCAAATCAAGACGGTCACAAAGTGCTTGAATTTCTTCCTCAGTTGAGAAAGGAATGTTTGTGAATTCATTAATCCATTTCAATGGTGCTAACATTTTTTATTCTCCTTTCTCGTCTAGAACTGTTTTAGGAATCTCTCGTCGCCCTGCAGAAGCATACGCAGGTCAGGGACGTTATATTTCAAGCAAGCGATGCGCTCAACACCCATGCCAAACGCAAATCCTGAATAAACTTCTGGGTCGATTCCGCTCATTCTCAAGACATTTGGATCGACCATGCCGCAACCCAAAATCTCAAGCCAGCCGGTGCCTTTGCACATGCGGCAACCTTTGCCTCCGCAAATTCCGCAAGAAACGTCAGCCTCGCAAGATGGCTCAGTAAATGGGAAATAGTGTGCGCGGAAACGAGTCTCGCGCTCTTCGCCAAAAATAGCTTTGCAAACATATTCAAGAGTGCCCTTGAGATCGCCAAAAGTGATGCCTTTGTCGACTACAAGGCCCTCAATCTGGTGAAACTGTGGCAAGTGAGAAGGGTCAGCAACGTCGCGACGATAAACCTTGCCAGGCGCGATGATGTAGATTGGAAGCTCTTCGTCTTCCATAGCGTGAACCTGCACGCCTGAAGTTTGTGTGCGAAGCAAAACGTCGCTCTCGCCGCGAACATTTGCAACATCGCCAGAATTGTCGATGCAATAGAAAGTGTCCTGCATGCTGCGAGAAGGATGGTCGGCAGGAGCATTTAATGCCGTAAAGTTGTAGTAGTCGGTTTCAACCTCGCGACCGTGTTTAACGGTGTAGCCAAGGCCGAGGAAAATGTCGGTGCATTCGTCAATGATGTTAGAAATCAAATGCTGATGACCAATGTGCTGGCAGCGTCCAGGAAGCGTAACATCAACGGCCGATGATGCAATTTTTGCCTGCATCTCGGCAGCTTTTAGCTCCTCGCGCTTTTCAGCAAGCTTAGCCTCAATCTCGTTTCTTGCCGAGTTGACGAGCTTGCCAACTTCAGCACGCTCCTCTTTTCGAACGTTTCCCATGTTGCGCAGGTAGCCAGTCAGCGAGCCTGACTTGCCAGTTACAGCAACACGCACCTCTTCGAGCTTGTCAAGATTCTCGGAGTCGGCGATTTTCGTTGAAACATCACTAATGAGTGAATGAATTTCATCGACTAAAGACATAAATTAAACTCCTGTTTGTTGATTGTGTGTGAACCAATAAAAAATTATAGGACATAAGAATAGTTTTACCAGCGTAATAAAAGTTTTTTGAGGCTATTTTGCAAGACGCGAACAGCCAAAAAGAGAGAGGTTAGCATTAGCTCAAGTTTATCGAGAATGCTTCTTTTTTGACTTTCGAGCAGTGCGCTTCAAATCGGCCAAAATGTCTTTTTCGGCATCACCAGAAAGGTTCGACTTAGTTTTCACGATTTCGTCGCGAAGTCGAGCTGCTTCTTCAAAGTCACAAGCCTCAGAAGCTGCAAACATTTGCTCTTCAAGTGAATCAAGAATGCGTGCGATTTCTGCACGTGAATAATTTGCAAGCTCCAGGTTCACGTCGTCGGCTGAAACCTTGGAAATGTCATTAATCTTGCTTGTAATGTCGGAAATCTTTTTGCGAATAGTTTCTGGCTCAATGCCGTGCTCCTTATTGAAAGCTTCCTGAATTTCGCGGCGACGGCGGGTTTCTTCAACTGCAGCTTTTAGCGAGTCGGTTTCCTTGTCGGCATACATAATCACCTTGCCAGAAACGTTTCGGGCAGCTCGACCAATAGTCTGAATCAAGGAACGCTTGTTCCTCAAAAAACCTTCTTTGTCGGCGTCAAGAATTGCAACAAGGCTAACTTCTGGCAGGTCAAGACCTTCTCGCAGAAGGTTAATGCCCACAAGACAGTCAAATTCGCCAGCGCGCAAATCGCGCAAGATTTCAACCCTCTCAAGCGTTGCAACATCGGAGTGCATGTATCTCGCCTTGATGTCAGAATCTAACAAATGCTCGGTCAGAGCCTCAGCCATTCGCTTCGTTAGAGTCGTGATTAGCACTCGCTCATTTTTGGCAGCGCGTTCTTTAACCTCGTCAATGACATCATCAATTTGACTCTTAGTCGGACGAATGTCAATCACAGGGTCAAGCAAGCCTGTTGGGCGAATGATCTGCTCAACTATTTTCTGGCTGACCTTTTCCTCGTAATCGCCAGGCGTTGCCGAAACATAGACAAACTGTGGAATTTTATCTTCAAACTCATCAAAACGAAGAGGCCTGTTGTCAAGCGCCGAAGGCAAGCGAAAACCGTGCTCTACCAGCGTAACCTTACGAGAGCGGTCACCTTCATGCATGCCTCTGATTTGTGGAACCGTGACATGCGACTCATCAATGATGCAAAGCATGTCGTCGGGGAAATAATCAATGAGTGTGTTTGGTGGCTCACCTGGTTTTCTGCCGTCCAAGTGGCGAGAATAATTCTCGATGCCCGAGCAAAATCCAAGCGATTCAATCATCTCAAGGTCATAGGACGTGCGCATCTCAAGGCGCTGCGCCTCGAGCAACTTGTTGTTAGCTTTTAGCTCAGCCAAGCGATCACGCAGTTCTTCCTGAATCGTTTGGATTGCGTTGTTAATCTTCGGGCGAGCTGTGACATAGTGCGACGCAGGCCAAACAGGCGTTGATTGCAGTTCTTTAATCACCTCACCAGTGATTCTGTCAACAATTGCGAGTTCCTCGATTTCGTCACCCCAAAAGCTAACATGCAAAGGGTTGTCGTCATAGGGCGGAAAAATGTCGATTGAATCTCCCCTAACGCGGAAAGTTCCGCGGTCAAGCTCGTAATCGTTTCGGTCATATTGAATTTCGATTAGCTGATGAATCAAATCGTCGCGATCAACTTCTTCATCGCGATTCAAAAACACAGCCATGCCAGCATAATCTTCCGGAGAGCCAATGCCATAAATGCAAGAAACCGATGCTACAACGATGCAATCGCGGCGCGAAAGCAATGCGCTTGTTGCAGCGTGACGCAGCTTCTCAACTTCCTCGTTGATTGAAGCATCCTTCTCAATGAAGGTGTCGCTTGAGGGAACGTAGGCCTCTGGCTGGTAATAGTCGTAGTAGGAAACGAAATAAACTACTGAATTGTCGGGGAAAAATTGCTGAAGCTCGCCAGCAAGCTGTGCTGCAAGCGTCTTGTTTGGCGCCATTACAAGCGTTGGCTTTTGAACTTCCTCGATGAGTTTTGCCATCGTGAAAGTTTTACCAGAACCTGTAACGCCTAGCAACGTTTGATAGCGAAGGCCGTCTTTAACGCCTTTCGCAAGTTCTTTTATAGCTTTTGGTTGATCTCCGCTGGGCTCGTATTCACTAACAACATGAAGCCCAGATGTCTGCGACTCGCTCATCTAGTGCCTCTTCAGTTGAATTGTTGTGAATGACGTAGTCGGCAACAGCTTCGTACTCCTCGTCAAATGGTTGAACTCTCATTCTCCATGTTAGTTCAAAAGGTGGGAGCCCGCGCTTGTCACCGCGCGCAAGTTTGTCTTTGAAAGAAGACTCGACCCAAATTACAGTGTTTGCTTCTTTAAGGAAAATGTCTTCCTCGCGAGGCTGACCATAATAACCTGTGTACTCAACGACGACATAATCATCGTCGCCAAGATTTTTGGTCTTTTCGTCAAGCGCATCTTTGATGAATGGGAAAACGATTTTATCGAATTTGTGAGTCGTCATCGTGTTAGAGAAAAGATATTGAGACAGCTTGTCTTTATCAATCTTTCCGTCTTTGATTTCGATTTCCTCACTTAATGATTGAACCTTGTCAAGGACTTCAGGTTTTTCTAGAACTTCTTGAGAGAGATCATCGAGATTTATGTAAACGGCGCCTTTTCCCTCAAGATATCGGCAAACTACCGACTTGCCGTTACAAATTCCACCAATTACATAAATAGCTTTCATAAGACAACCCCCTCAGTCTCTCTAATAAAAGCAATCAGGCGAGCCAGCCCCTCCAGGTGACTCGCCCGAAATTTCTTTAAGCCATTAGCTTATTCAGCGCTCTCTTCTGATGCCTCAGCGCCTTTGTCTGCAGGAGCTTCTGCACCTTCAACCTTGATGTCAAAGCCGAGTTCCTCAGCTGCAGCTTTGCAAGAAAGAGAAATTCTTCTCTTCTCAAGGTCATACTCTACGATTTTTACCTTAACTTGGTCGCCTGCGTGAACAACCTGTTTAGGCGAGTCGATGTGCTGTGTTGCGAGTTCAGAAATGTGAACAAGACCCTCAACATTTGGAGCAAACTCTACGAATGCACCGAATGTAACAACGTTTGTGACTTTGCCGTCAACAATCATGCCTTGTGGGTATTTCTCCATGAGCTCTGTCCATGGATCAGGCTGTGTCTGCTTGAGGCCAAGAGAAATTCTCTCGCGGTCAAGATCAACATCGAGAACAACAACCTCGAGCTCGTCACCAACAGAAACAACCTCGCTTGGGTGGTTTACGTGGTTCCAAGAAAGCTCGGAAATGTGAACGAGGCCGTCAATGCCGCCAAGGTCAACAAATGCGCCGAACTCTACGATGCTTGAAACAGTGCCCTTGAGGCGCATGCCCTTTGAAAGCTTAGAGAGAATCTCTGCGCGCTCTGCCTTGCGTCCCTCTTCAAGAAGAACACGGCGAGAAAGAACAACATTGTTGCGGTTTCTGTCCATCTCAATGATGCGAGCGTCAACCTCAGTGTTGAGGTAGGAGTCAAGCTCACGAACGCGACGCATGTCAACGAGTGATGCAGGAAGGAAGCCACGAAGACCGATGTCAACAATGAGGCCGCCCTTAACAACTTCGATAACCTCACCAGTGACGATTTCGCCAGCCTTGAACTTCTCTTCAACTTGCTTCCAAGCAACTTCGTACTCTGCACGTTTCTTAGAAAGAACAAGACGACCATCCTTGTCTTCTTTTGTGAGGACGAGTGCTTGAATTTCTTGTCCGAGCTCTACACATGTTGATGGGTCAACATCTTTTCTAATCGAAAGCTCGCGAGCAGGAATAACACCTTCGCTCTTGAACCCAATGTCAACCAGCACCTCGTCGTGCTCGATCTTTACTACCTTACCAGTTACCAGGTCACCCTCGTTGAAAGTTGAGATTGAACCGTCAATGAGGTTTGCGAAATCTTCGTCAGAAATCTCCTGATAATCGATAACGCTAGTGTTTTTAATTTCGGTCATTTACAGGACCCCTTTCAAAAACAATAGGATCCCGAGATAGTTTTAATAATAAATATACTCGGGGGCCAATAATACAATAGCCTGTGCTTTCACAGACCAATAAAAGTATAACAAAACTGGATTTGTTTTAAAGCAAAAACTACTCGGCAAAGAGCAATTTTTCGCAGCAAGATGCCTGCGATTCTAGCATTCCAGAACCGTCGTAATGAGTGGCCCCAACATTCTTCGCATCTTTTAGAATTTGCGTCTCGCCATGACCATAAACGCAGTCAAAAACTATCTGGTTTGAGTTGAGCAAAGAAGCATCGAGTGGCGACGGGTCAGTTTGCATCATGCCAAGTGTGGTTGCATTAATTACAATGTCGGCATTGCGAACAAGATCATCACAATGGTCATAATCAACAACGTTAATTACCTTGTCACGAATTTGCAGCTCCCCTTCTTTGTGCGTATAACGAGTGAGCATAATAACTTTTGCGTGTTCAAACGCTAGAGCGCAAGCCACAGAGCGGGCAGTTGGTCCTGTTCCGCAAACGATAATTTTCTTGTTAGCTAAATCGATTCCTTTAGATTGAAGGTCAGCAACACAGCCAAGCCCGTCGACGTTATAGCCGTAAAGCTTGTCATTTTTGTTAATCAAGAAGTTGCAGCCATTGGCAAAGTTAGAAATCGCATCGACCTCGTCGGCACAATCCATCGCCAGCTTTTTCCAAGGAGTTGTGATGTTAATTGCAATGTAATCGTGACTATGAATGAACTCAATGGCAGCAGGCTGGCTTGGGAGATCCATGAGGTCATAGGTCCAATTTAGGCCGCGCTCGAGAAAAGTCGCACGCCAATGCGCAGGCGATTTTGAGTGCGAAATCCCAGCCCCCAAGAGATACATTTTCTTCTGTGTAGTCACGAATGCCTCACGCTACTTGTTGTCTTGCTCGATGGCAGCTTGATGTTCCTCATATGTCGTTGAGAAGACATATGAGCCGTCTTTGTTCGTGTAGAAGTAAAGGTAATTTGTCTCTTCAGGATTGCAAACTGCTTTGATGCAATCGATGCTTGGGTTTGAAATTGGAGTTGGTGGAAGACCAGAATTTGTGTAGGTTGAATATGGATCGTCAGCATGAACCTCTTCTGCGGTTGGGTCGTGCTCAACGACGTAGGCAGTGGTCGCATCGCTTTGCAGGTAGGGTGAATCGCTCGCAAGACGGTTATAGAAAACGCCTGCTACACGTGCATAGGTGCTAGCGTTAGCCTCTTTTTGAACGATGGAAGCCATGTTAATTGCCTGATAAACTGAAAGCCCTTTGGAGCTCGGGTAAGAAAAACTCAAGCCGCTAACTTCTTCGTTAAACTGATTGAGCATCTTTACAACCATCGTGTTGGCAGTGTCAGAATCCTCAATTTCGTAGGTCTTTGGAAGAAGGAATCCCTCGAGAGAATTTGTGCCCACTTCAGAAAGGAATGCGTAGTCGGCCGCAAACTTTGAAGCGTCAGATGTTTCGCTGATAAATTCAGCAGCAGTAATTCGACCGTTTGAAGATTGCTCAATTGCCGAAGCGATTGATTTAATTGTGTAACCTTCAACAACCGTCACAGAAGGAACGCCATCGCGCTCTCCGTTTTTAAGTCGCTCAGCCATTGTGGCAGTTGGAGTTTGCCCATTAAAAGTGTAGTTTCCAGGAATTAAAGAAGAAGCTGCACCAGTGCTGTCTAGCTCTTTTGCGAAATCGGTGGAGCTTTTAACGAGTCTCGCATCTTCAAATTTCTTCGCGACGTCCCCTGCACTGTTTCCGCTCTCAATTGTGACAGTTGCAGTTTCATTTGCTGGCAAATCTCCCACATTAGAACCAAGAGCAAAAAGCCTTGGCATTACAAGAGTGCAGAAAATGGCAATGATTGCGACTGCAATAATGCTTGCCACGACAACTGGTGCTTTTGATTTTTTTGGACGAATGTAGGACGTGTCGTACTGAGTGAATTCTTTGCGCGCTTTTGAATGAGCAATTCTTGCTCTTCTGTTTGGCTTTGAGGAAGCTGGTACTTCCCTAGCGTGTCTTGCCATTAAATCCCCTCCGCTTTAACACCGCCAAAAGAAGCGCAGGAGCGCAACGCTGGCGTATTAAGTGTGTTTGCTGTCTAGAAAAGATTGCAGAAAAATCTGCGCTGCAACCATATCTATCTTACCACGCATGTCTTTTTCGGTCATTCCACACTCATGCATGTAAACCTTGGCTTCTTTACTTGAAAGACGCTCGTCAACAAAGGCTCCAGGCAAGCCTGATACGTTCATGATTTGGTTAGCGACTTTGCGAATGTTCCCCGCTTGAGGGCCTTCTTCACCCGACAAAGTTTTTGGGAGCCCAAAAATTAATTCATCAGGCTCCCAATCTTCAACCAATCTTTTTATAACTCTTGAGTCTGAAAGCAAATCGGTAGTCGGCACAACTTTTACGGCGGAAGCAACTTTCTCAGATGAGTCGCTCACAGCCACGCCGATTCGCTTTGACCCTATGTCAAATGCCATGTATCTAATGGCTAAAGCACTTCCTTCATAGCTTTGATAGCGTCTTCAATGCCATCAGCATTCTTGCCGCCAGCTTGAGCCATTTCAGGCTTTCCACCGCCGCCACCTTTGATGGCAGGACCAGCTGCGCGAATGACATCAGCCGCGTTAAAGCCCTTCTCAACTGCCTCTTTAGTGCCAGCAGCCATGATGATTGGCTTGTTGTCTTCAGTTTTGCCAGCAAGAACGCAAGCTCCTGGCTCTTTCATCTTTGCGCGAATAATATCCCAAAGGTTGCGAACGATTGAGGCATTAAGCGTTCTTCTCACGTTTACAACAACTACAGGGTAGCCACCTTTAGCAGTGACTGCTTCGTCCAAGATTTGAGACATTCTGTCTTCTGCGATTACTTCTTCAGAAGCTTTAGCAACTTTGTCAAACTGACGAGCAGCTTTAATGTTTGCGGCAGTTCTTTCAGAAACATCAAACATTGGAACTTTCAGCAGGTCAGCAGTTTCTTTGAGTTCTGCGACAATCTTGTTTACATATTCAATTGCGCCGGCACTTGTAACAGCTTCAATTCTTCTCATGTTTGCGCCAACGCTTGATTCGCTGATGATTTTGATGAGACCAATCTCAGCAGTGTTTTTAACATGGCAGCCGCCGCAAAGTTCACGTGAGAAATCAGAGATTTGAACAACACGAACGACGTCGCCATATTTCTCACCAAAGAGCGCTGTAACGCCAGCTTTTCTTGCTTCATCAAGGCTTGTTTCAAAAATGTTTGAAGAGATGCCGTGCATAATCACGTTGTTTGCAATTTCTTCAACCTTCTGAATTTGCTCAGGAGTCATTTTCTCGAAGTGAGTGAAGTCGAAGCGCAAGCGGTCAGGACCAACATAGGAACCTGCCTGCTTGACGTGATCGCCAAGAACCTGACGAAGTGCAGCATGCAAAATGTGAGTTGCAGTGTGGTTTCTCTCGGTGAGGTGACGATGTCTTGCTTGGACACGAACGATAACCTCATCGCCGACCTCAATTGTTCCACTCAAAATCTTGCAATGATGAGCATGAAGGCCTGCTTCAGGAGCAGTCACATCGTTTACTTCGATGGAGACCTTGTCGGAACTAATGGTTCCAACGTCTCCAACCTGGCCGCCCATTTCTGCATACATTGAAGTCTTGTCGAGAACAACATCGACTTCCTCGCCTTCATAGGCTGCGTCAATGAGCTCACCTTTGCGAACCAAAGCAACAACGTTGCCTATCGTCTCAAGGTCGCTATATCCAACAAACTGAGTCTTGCCGTGTTCATCGAGAAGTTTTGAGAACACGCCGCCATATGTTGACCATGCAGCTTCAGCGTCGCTTTCGCCTGCGTGACGTGCACGCTCACGCTGTGCTTCCATCTCGGTGTTGAATTCATCGATGTCAACCTCGATGCCCTTCTCACCGCAAATGTCAGTCGTGACTTCCAGTGGGAAGCCGTAGGTGTCATGGAGTTTAAACGCAACTTTGCCCGACAAAACGTTGCCTTTGAGGTTTGCAAGCTCGTCGGTCAAGAAAGCTTTTCCCTGATGAAGGGTTGCACCGAAGCGCTGCTCTTCTGAAGAAATGAGACGACGAATGAGCTCGCGATTTTCAACGATTTCTGGGTAAACATCGCCCATCAAACGCTCAATTTCATCAACGAATTCGTTTACAAACTCGCCCTGAATTCCAATGAGGTTGCCCTTCATAATTGCACGACGAAGAAGTCGGCGCAAAACGTAGCCGCGACCCTCGTTTGAAGGCAAAATACCGTCGGCAATCATGAATGTGACAGCACGAGAATGGTCAGCCATGATGCGAAGAGCAAGGTCCACCTTGTCATCTTTGCCATATTCATAACCTGAAAGTCTCTCACCCACACCAACAAGGCTACGCAAAATGTCGGTGTCGTAGTTTGAGCTCACACCCTGCATAATTGCGGCAATGCGCTCAAGACCCATTCCGGTATCAATGTTTTTGAAAGGAAGCTCTGGCATTGAGCCATCTTCCTGAGCATCGAATTGGGTAAACACGCAGTTCCAGAACTCAACGTAGCGGTCACAATCGCAACCTGGCTTGCAGTCAGGGCTTCCGCAGCCGCACTCCTCGCCCTTGTCGAAGTAAATCTCGGAGCAAGGACCGCAAGGACCAGTTGGTCCTGCACGCCAGAAGTTGTCATCTTCGCCAAGGCGCGAAATGTGAGATTCCTCAACGCCAAGCTCGAGCCATTTAGCAAATGTCTCATCGTCATCTTCAAAAACTGTGAAGTAGAGCTTCTCTTTTGGAAGCTCGAGAACATCAAGGCAGAACTCAAGTGCCCAGGCACACATCTCATTTTTGAAGTATTTACCAAAAGCAAAGTTGCCAAGCATCTCAAAGAAGCTCAAATGGCGACCAGTTGTGCCAATGATGTCGATGTCGTTTGTGCGAACACACTTCTGAGAAGTGGTGGCGCCGATGTAGGCATCATCGAGGTGCTTTTGCTGCAAAAAGTATGGCTTGAACTGCACCATGCCGGCGCTTGTCAGCAAAAGGGACGGATCATCAGGAATGAGAGATGATGATGGCATTCTTTTGCAGCCCTTCTTCTCGAAAAAAGAAAGGTAGGCCTCACGAATTTCAGCAGTTGTCATGTATTTCATTTAGCGAACTTCTCCTAGTAGATTTTGTTGAATTTAGCAGTGTTTAATTATAAAACTAAAAAAATAGACGCAACAAATCATTCAGCCTGCGGCGAAATTGTTGCCAAACGATTTCAAAGACTACTGTGTTCTGGCTGCTGAGTCAGAAGATATTGTGTCGTAACTTTGCTGCGAAACGTAGGAGCCCTTAGTGCCTGCCGTGATGTTGATGTTTTGCGATGAGTCGGTAAATGAATAAAACTCAGAAACATCGGCGTAGGTGATAATTCTCATGTCGTCATCGGGGCTAGAGCATGTTGAGAACGTGAAAAGCCTACTCATCTCGCTTGTGGCTTTAGCGGCAGGGCTTGGTGTCACAATCGACTGCGCTTTAACTTGGTCGACATAGGCACCCATATCTTTCGCAGAACCAAACGAAGTGTAGACGATGTCATCGGCCATGCCCGACACTTTGATTTGAGCGTAGGTCGTGAGCGAATAGTTGCCTTCAGGCGTAAAAATAAAGATTTGCCTGTGACTGTTAAACCAATCGCTGTTTCCCTGGTTGTCGCTAAAAACGCTAAAGATTTGCCCGTTCCACATGTTGTGACCAAAGACAAAGTTTGAGTTGTTAGTCCAGTCGCTCTTGTTGTTGCCTGAAAGGAAAATGCAGCCATACTCAGCGCCGAACTGCGTCGATTGGTTGTTGAAATTGTGAGTTAGGTAATAGGAGTTGTCGTCTTCCTTCCAAACAACAGGGTAGGAAATGACAGTGTCGGGCACATAGACCCAACCGACGATGTCAGGATTGATTGCGCGAAGTGAATCCCAATCAATCGTGACATCACCGAGTTGCTTTGCTTCAATGTCAGTGTAGCTATGCAGGTCATCATAGACCTTCTGACCTGTGTAGTAGGTTGAGAGAAGATAGCCCAAAATTCCGGCAGACACCAAGAAAATGAGCAGGAAAATCTTTACGAGAATCCCGGTTAATCCACCTTGTTTTCTGCCGTGTTTAGATTTAGCCATCGAGTCTTTCTTTCATTGCGTCGCGAATAATTTCAAGCGATTTAACGCGAGCACAAAGTTTATCATCACTTTCAAGAACATGCCATGGGGCGTTCGTGGTTGAGGTCAAGCGGAACATATCATCAATTGCCGATTCATAAATCTCAAACTTCTCGCGATTGCGCCAGTCTTCATCTGTAATCTTCCACTGCTTGTCAGGGTTCTCCATGCGAGCTTTAAAGCGGTTTAGCTGTTCTTCTGAAGAAACATTTACCCAAAACTTGATGAGAATTGCACCCCAAAGCTGCAAGTCACGCTCAAACTCGTTAATCTCGTCATAGCCTCGAGCCCAGTCTTCTGCTTTGGTAATCTCCTCAACACGCTCGACAAGAACGCGGCCATACCAACTTCTATCAAAAATGCCAACGTGACCCGCTTTTGGCATGCGAGTCCAATATCTCCACAAATGTGGGTGCGCAAGCTCATCGGCACTTGGTTTTGGAGACGGAATGATTGAGTAGGAACGAGCATCGAGTGACTGTGCCAGGCGCTTGATTGCGCCACCCTTGCCAGCAGCATCCCATCCTTCATACATAACAAGAACTGGAATTCGCTTTTGATACATCAAGTTCTGCAAGTCGAAAATTTCGCTTTGCAGAGCCTTTAACCTTGGGCGATATTCCTCTTCTGGGCAAACTAGGTCATGCCTAATCTCACTCAAGACAGGGTGCTTGTGCTCAATTTCAAAACGCGATGCCAAAGGAGCAAAAGAATGCTGAATTTCAGCACGCTCTGCTGCAGGCGCATTTGGGTCACTAACCTGGGTTTGCGTGATTCTGTCTTCTGTCTTTTTGCGAGTGATTGAAACAGAAAGAGCGTCGACCATCGTTTGCAAAATAGTGAGATTTGCAATGCTTCTGCTCTCAGCATTTACAAGCGTCCAAGGCGCAAATGCATAATTTGAATTTTGCAGAAGTTTGTCGAAGCGGTCGTAGGCCTCATCATAGTAATCAAGCGCTTCAAGCTTGTGTTTTGTAACTCGCCAAGCAGTAGCTGGATCTTCTGCCATCTTCTTCAAGCGAGTTTCAATCGACTTTTTGCTAACGTGCAAAAAGAACTTAACGACAACATAGCCGTTATCAACTAGCTGTTCTTCAAAGTCATGAGCAGCAATCAAGGCATCATTAAAAAGAGGTGTTGGGTCTTTTAATTTCGAATGCATGATTCGCTGATTTGCTTTTGCATACCAGCCCTGGTCATAAAAGGTAATTTGTCCCTTTTGTCCAAGGTTGTCCCAATATTCCTTAATGAAAGGGTCATAGGCTCGAACGCCCGAATTGAGCTTTTCGAAGTGATGAACTTCTTGCTTGTCAACATCTTTTGGAACGTAGACTTTTGTGGCACGCGCATCAAGATTGTAAAGAAGGTCAGAGAGTCGCGAGCCTTTGCCAGCTCCGTCCCAGCCCTCGAATAACACAACGAGACCACACCCAGTTTTAACCGCCTCTTGCTGCAAAGAAACAAGGCGCCGCGTCAATTCCTTGCGCTGCGCCTTGTACTCTTCTTTATCAAGTGGTTTTTCGCTTAGGTCAATTCTTTCTAACATAGGTTTAACCTCCAGCTTAATTTAAACTACTTGTTATTTTTTTGTGCCCACTCTACTTGGATTTCATACCAGTTCATGCGGTATTTTGCCTCTTCAAGTTTTGCTTTGTCGCCGTTTTCAGCCGCTTGGTCAGCTTCGAGTTGCTCAACGAGTTGTTTTTGAGCTGCGAGACGCTCGCGCATCTCTTCCCCGTTAATTCTCGAGCACCATTTTCCAAGACGACCAAGAATGGTGAGTTCATTGCCAATCATTTGAGCAATTCCATCATAAAGCAGAATCTCAAATGCATCGGTGTGAGCCTCATCGCGATAAAGTGTGCAAACTCCACCTTTTTTGGTGAGCGACATGATTAACTCATGTCCAGGAAGCACGCCGAACTGTCCTTCGGAACCAGGCACGGAAGCATAGTAGACTTCCCCGTCAAAAAGCTGACGATTTGGGACGGCTACTGTGCAATGTATCGTGGACTGTGCCATAATTCGTTAGCCTTCCTTGCCTTCCATCTTTTCGTACTCAGCGTAAACGTCGTCGATGGATCCTTTGTAAACAAAGCACTGCTCTGGGATGTGGTCGCATTTACCATCAAGGATGTCCTTAAATGAACGGACAGTGTCCTCAATTTTTACGTAACGTCCAGGGTTGCCAGTAAAGACTTCAGCAACGTGGAAAGGCTGACCGAGGAACTTCTGAACCTTACGAGCTCTGTTAACTGTGAGCTTTTGGTCCTCAGAAAGTTCGTCCATACCCAAAATAGCGATGATGTCTTGCAGGTCTTTGTATTCCTGAAGAATCTGCTGAACGCCAACAGCAACATCGTAGTGTTCCTGTCCAACAATCTCTGGGTCGAGAGCACGGCTTGAAGACTCCAGTGGGTCTACAGCTGGGTAAATGCCAAGCTCAGCAATGCCACGAGACAGAACTGTTTTTGCGTCCAGGTGAGTAAACGTAGTTGCAGGAGCTGGGTCAGTCAAGTCGTCAGCAGGAACGTATACAGCCTGTACAGATGTAATGGAACCTGTTTGAGTTGATGTAATTCTTTCCTGAAGGTCGCCCATCTCTGTAGCAAGAGTTGGCTGATAACCTACAGCGGAAGGCATACGACCGAGCAGAGCTGATACCTCAGAGCCTGCCTGTGTAAATCTAAAGATGTTGTCGATAAACAACAAAACGTCTTGTCCCTGATCACGGAAGTACTCAGCCTCAGTCAATCCAGCAAGGCCAACGCGAAGACGTGCCCCTGGAGGCTCGTTCATCTGACCGTAAACGAGGCAAGTTTTCTCGATAACGCCCGACTCGCTCATCTCGAGGAAGAGGTCGGTGCCTTCACGAGTTCTCTCACCTACACCGGTGAATACTGATGTGCCACCATGCTCTTGAGCAAGGTTGTTAATCAATTCCTGAATACAAACTGTCTTTCCAACACCAGCACCGCCGAACAGACCAGTTTTGCCACCTTTTACATATGGCTCAATGAGGTCGATAACTTTAATGCCAGTTTCGAAAATCTCAGTTGAAGTTGTGAGTGTGTCGAAAGCAGGAGCTGGGTGGTGAATTGGAGCCCAAGAAACATCATCTGGTGTTTCTTTGCCGTCAACTGGCTCGCCCAAAACGTTCCAAATTCTGCCAAGAGTTGACTTGCCAACAGGCATCTGGATTGGAAGACCAGAATCAACTGCTTCCATGCCACGAACCATGCCGTCGGTAGAAGTCATAGCAACGCATCTTACGAGGTCACCTGGAAGGTGTGTTTGCACCTCGAGGATGGTATGGAAATCACCAGCAGGTGTCTTGCCATCGACAGAAAGAGCATTGTAGATGCTAGGCATCTTCTCTGGTGGGAATTCAACGTCAACAACAGCGCCGACGACACGAACTACACGACCAACAGTGCCCTTTGTGCTTGTTTTTGTTTCTTCTGCCATTTACTATTCCTCCAATGCTGCGGCTCCGCCGACAATCTCGTTAATCTCGGTTGTAATCGCGCCTTGGCGAGCACGGTTATAAACACGAGTCAGGGTGCTAATCATTTCATTAGCGTTATCAGTAGCGCTCTTCATAGCATTGCGTCGAGCACCTTGCTCGCCTGCTGCTGAGTCAAGAAGCGCATAGTAGATTGCGTTTTGGACGTAGCCTTGTAGCAAATACTCCAGAACTTCTTCTGGATTAGGTTCAAAATCGACGTCACCATAAAGTGGACAGTCGTGCTGCTCATCACCATTGATTGGCAGCTTATTTTCTTTTGTAAACTGGTCGAACACATCGTCACTCATGCCCTTGAAGAGATCGTCGTAGGTCTCTTGCGTTACAGGCAAAGCGATTTGTGTAACGATAGTTTGTTCCGCCGCATTTTTGGCGTGATTAAAGATGATGTAAATCTCATCTAGAGGATTCTCTTCTTTAACATACTCAGTACCGATATATCTGCTAAGCACGTGTGCCTGCTCAATCGTTGGGTCTGCCGAAGTGT
The DNA here is from genome assembly GCA_030530045.1 of Phoenicibacter congonensis. Lineage (GTDB taxonomy): Bacteria > Actinomycetota > Coriobacteriia > Coriobacteriales > Eggerthellaceae > Phoenicibacter > Phoenicibacter congonensis_A. The sequence goes on along the minus strand of JAUMVS010000004.1, from coordinate 5,868 downwards.
CAACAAATTTAAAGACCGGATCGATGCCGCGGTAGGTCATGTAACCCACAGCCTTTTTACCGCAAGCAGCGACCTCAACCTCACAACCAGCAGCCTTCTTAGCTTTAATGAGCTTTTCAGCTCGACGAAGAATGTTCGTATTAAAGCCGCCAGCAAGGCCGCGGTCCGAAGCAATTACACAAACGAGAACTCTTTTTACCTGCTCATGACGCTGCAAAAGCGGCTGAGTTTCTCCTGAAGTATATTTCGCAGTCGAAATAACCATATTGCTAATGGCTTCAGCCCAAGGAAGAGCATTTTCCATGCGAGATGTGGCAACGCGAATTTTCGCGGCCGAAACCATCTCCATCGTGCGCGTAATCTGCTTTGTAGATGAAACAGAAAGAATCCTGCGCTCTATGTCATGTAAATTTGCCACTTGAAAATTTCTTTCTTAGTAATTAGCCCTATTCGGTAACTGCGAATGATTTCTTAAATGCCTCGATTGCTGACTTAAGTTCGCTCTTGAGATCGTCGCTCAAAACTTTCTCGTCAACGATTCTCTTCAGTGTTGCTGAATCGTTGTTGCGAGCATAGGTGCGAAGCTCAGAAGCAAAACGTGTAACGTCGCCCAAAGGCAGGTCATCCAAGAATCCCTCATTGCCAGCGAAGATGACAAGAATCTGCTCTTCAACAGGCATTGGAACGTAGCGTCCCTGCTTCAAAATCTCAGTCATGCGAGAACCACGAGTGAGCTGGTCCTGAGTTGCTTTATCAAGGTCAGAACCGAACTGCGTAAACGCCTGAAGCTCACGATAGGATGCAAGGTCAAGACGAAGCGAGCCTGCTACCTGTTTCATAGCCTTGATTTGAGCCGAACCACCTACACGAGAAACCGAGATGCCGACATCAACAGCAGGACGTTGTCCTTGGAAGAACAAGTCGGTTTGCAGGAAGATCTGACCGTCGGTAATCGAAATAACATTCGTTGGAATGTATGCCGAAACGTCGCCAGCCTGTGTCTCGATGATAGGAAGAGCAGTCATTGAACCGCCACCGTTTTCTTCGCTCATCTTTACAGCTCTCTCGAGCAGACGTGAGTGGAGGTAGAAAACGTCGCCAGGATATGCCTCGCGCCCTGGAGGACGACGAAGAGTCAATGACATCTGGCGGTATGCAACTGCCTGTTTTGACAAGTCATCGTAAATAATCAGAACAGCTTGACCTGGGTTCTCTTTAGAAGCAGGTTTGCCGTCTTTGCCGTTGTAGATGAATTGCTCACCCATAGCAGCGCCTGCCATTGGAGCAATGTATTGCAATGGAGCAGAATCAGAAGCTGTAGCCGAGACAACGATTGTCTTGTCCATAACTCCGTAGCGCTCCAAAGTCTCAACAACGCCTGCTACAGTCGAAGCTTTTTGTCCGATTGCAACGTAAATACAAATCAAATCGGTTTCTTTTTGGTTGATGATTGCATCGATTGCAATAGCAGTCTTACCTGTTTGACGGTCACCAATGATGAGCTCACGCTGACCTCTTCCGATTGGAATCATTGAGTCAATTGCCAGGATGCCTGTCTGAACAGGTTCGCAAACTGGCTGACGCGAAATAACACCTGGAGCCTTAAACTCAACTGGTCTTGTTGCGCTTGCATTAATTGGGCCTTTGCCGTCGATTGGCATGCCCAGTGGGTTCACAACACGGCCGAGAAGCTCTGGACCTGTTGGAACCTCCATGATGCGGCCTGTAGTTTTAACTTGGTCGTTTTCTTTAATTGTTGAAACGTCACCAAGAAGAACTGCACCAACCTCATCATCTTCAAGGTTTTGCGCAAGACCCATGACTGTTTTGCCTTCGCTGGAAGTGAATTCCAGAAGCTCACCAGCCATAGCGCCTCTTAACCCATCAACGCGAGCAATTCCGTCACCAACTTGGATAACGGTGCCGACGTCGTTTGACTCTACGCTCACAGAAAGAGCATCGAGCTGGGCGCGCAACGCCTTATCAATTTCTGTTGCAGTAATCTCTGCCACTTAGGTTACCCCCTAACTAGCCTTTAGTACATCGCGTGCACGATTGAGCTGAGTAATCATGCTCGCATCAATGCATTTGCCATTAACGCTCAGAATCACACCACCGAGAATATTTTTGTCAATCTTCTCGTTTAAGATTGCATCTAGGCCAAGCTCACGCTTAGCTTTCTCCTTGACCAAATCACGAAGGTGATCGTCAAGCTCGACAGCGCTTGTAACGTCGACAATGCAGACTTTCAAATTTTCAGAAATTTTGTCTTCCAAAAGTCGCAGAACAACTTTCAAAATGCCAAAATCGCCGTTCTCAACAGCATTGCTGAAAACTGTTGAAGCAACTTCACCTTTACCTTCGCAAAGGATTGAGATGAACTTCTTCTTTGTCTCAAACTCTGTGTCATTAGAAGCAATTAAAGCTCTGGCATCGACGTTTGAATTTAGCGTGTCAAGAATCTCAAGAAGTTCGTTTCTTGCGCCAACTACGCCATTCACTCCGTCTGCAGCGTTTGATGAATCAAATAGCACGTTTGCATAAACTTCTGCGCGTGCTTGTGGTGTTGAGTGTCTGTTAGTCATTGAAGCTACCTGCCTCAGTGATGTACTTCTCAATTATTTTGCGATGCTCATCGTCGCTCAAGTCATTTGCAATGAGTTTCGATACGACATCAATTGACATGTCAGCGATGCTTGATTGAAGTTCAGCAATGGCTGCTTTCTTCTCTGCCTCAATAGAAGTCTTTGCTTTCGCAATGATCTCTTCGGCAGATGCCTCAGCTTTTTTCTTGAGGTCAGCTTCGATTGCTTCTGCATTTGCGCGAGCGCTTGCAACAATTTCTGCTGACTCAGCTCTAGCTGACTCGAGTTGTTTTTTGTACTCCTCGAGAGTTTGCTCAGCTTCAACTTTCGCTTTTTCTGACTGCTCAAGAGCTTCACGAATTGTGTTCTCTCTCTTCTCAAGCATGCCATTAAACATTGGCCATCCAAACTTGCCCAAGATAATGCAAAGGATGATAAATGCAATGAGCATTGGAACGAACTCAATCGGTTCAGGAACGATTGCGCCAATTCCCGATGCTGAAGAAGACTCCTCGTTAGCAAAAGCTAGCGCAGGAGTGAGCAGTGCGGCAAATACTGACATAGCCACAACAACAGCAGACATGGCAGCCAAAAGGCTGATTTTTGCTGTCTTAATGTTTGCAGTTTTGTTCATCAGTTACTTACCTTCTCTCAATGGTTAATAAAACCTTTTTTGAATCCTTTAAATTAAGAAATCAATGCGAGAACGAAGCCGATAAGTGCAAGAGCTTCTGCCAAAGCTGCACCAATGATGAAGTTTGTGAACAAACGTCCCTGTACTTCAGGCTGACGAGCTGTACCTACGCAGCAACCATAGCATGCAAGACCGATGCCAACGCCAGGTCCAATTGCGCCGAGGCCATAGCCGACTACCTTCAATGCAGCAAGCACTAATGAGATTTCCATGTTTTTCCTCCTAAAAAGAAACCGTTAATGTTCTGACACTGCAAGTGAAATGTAAACACTTGAAAGCATAGTGAATACATAGGCTTGCAAGAATGCCACTAGTGTTTCCAGTGCATACATAATCACAAGAAGCAGAAACCAAAGCACGCTGACGCCTGCGACGCCCACCTGCATTGCCTGGATTCCTGTGGTCATGAAGACACCAGTTGCCAATGCAAAAATTCCCAAGACCATGTGTCCTGCGAACATGTTGCCATAAAGTCGAACCGCGAGTGTTAACCAGCGGAGAATGAGAGACACGAGCTCAAAGAACCAAATTACAGGAACGAGAACTTTTGGAAGTCCACTTGGTGCAATTGATTTAATGTAGCCCCATCCGCCATGAGCTTTGATGCCCCAATAGTTGAAGTAGAAAAATGAGCATGTAGCCAAAGCCCAGTTGATTGAAATAGAACCTGTTGGAGTTTTTGATCCTGGAATCAAACCACAGAAGTTAGAAATCAAAATGAAGAAGAAAAGCGTTGCGAGGAAAGGAACGTGCTTTTTGTAGCCCTCGCCAATAACGTTTTGCGAAATGTCCCTGCGGACCATTTGATAACCATACTCAACAGTGTTTATAAACTTGTTGGTTGGAATCAATGTGAGTTTGCGGCCAACGCCAATAATGAGGGCGAGAGTCACAATCCAAATGAGAATCATGAAAAGGACATATTGAGTTAGACCCATCTGACTTGTGCCAAACATAACTGTTGACTCAAGGGCTGTCTTAATGTGTCCTACCTGTGAATTCAGTACTTCTAAAGCGTCCACTAGACTATCTCTTTTCTATTGAAATGTGTAACAAACTAAAACCTAGATAATTTTAACCAAACAAATTTGGATAACAATCCAGAATTATTAAAAAAGAAATAAACGGAGAAATCCCAGCTAGAACGTGTTTTATATATGTTTCAAAGTAAAGAACTTGCCTAGATTGAAAGCTCGTAAGCCTCGTTTTTTGAGAGTCCAAAATAATCAATTAAATAGGCTCTGACCTGGCTTTTTGTTGCTCCAAGTTCAAACATTTCTTCCGCGAACTTGCTAGCTTGCTCAATTCGAGCATTCTTTGAAAAAGTTTTCATTTGTTCTGAAATTTCATCTATTACAAGAACAAATTCACCCCTACACTGGTTATTCTTTGACAGCTCATTTAATTTATCTAGCATATTTTTAGAAGTGTCAACTAAAACCTGTTCATGCAGTTTCGTTAGCTCTCTGGCAACACAAATGCGCCGTTCAGGGGCGATTTCCGCCATCATTTCAACCGTTTCTTGAACGCGATTAGGTGATTCGTAAATTACAGTGATTAGGTTTTGTTCAAACAAAAATTCAAGGCGTGTTTTGCGCTGCCCTTTCTTCTTCGGTAAAAAACCTTCAAAGTAAAAATGGGTAGTATTAAAACCACTTGCAACAAGGGCGGTCAAACATGCATTTGCACCAGGCAAAACTTCCACTTTTACATCGCTTTTATGACAAGCTTCAACGATTCTAGAACCGGGGTCAGAAATGCCAGGCATGCCGGCATCGGAGCAAAAACAAATTGTTTTGCCCGACTCGATTTTTGAAATAACCTCGCCCACCACTCGATCGATTGAGTTCTCGTCCATGCGAAAAAGTGGCTTTTTGATGTCGTAGCAACTCAAAAGTTTGCCCGTTACGCGGGTGTCTTCGCAATAAACTTCATCGCACGTTTTGAAAGCGTCAAGAGCGCGCAGCGAAATGTCATCGAGGTTTCCAATTGGAGTTGGGACCAAGATGAGGCGAGGAGTGTTTTCCATGATTGTCTAAATGCCAGCTTCGAGGTTAGATTTAGCAACCGCAATCATGAGCTTAATGCGGTTTAGCTGGTTTACCTCAGAAGCGCCAGGGTCGTAGTCGACCGCAACAATGTTGCTCTCAGGGTATTTACGACGCAGCTCTTTAATGACAGCCTTGCCAACAACATGGTTTGGGAGACAAGCAAAAGGCTGCGTGCAAACGATGTTTGGGCAACCAGTCTTAATGAGCTCAACCATCTCAGCGGTCAAAAGCCAGCCCTCTCCCATCGAATTGCAAAGCGACAAAATTTCTGAAGCATATTCGCCAAGCTCCAAAATGTCGGTTGGAGGCTCGAAACGATGCGATTTTTCAAGCGCATCAACGAGAGGCTGTCTAATTTTGCGAATTGCAGAAAGTCCAAGCTTAGCGCCGACCTCCGACTTTTTAGGCTTGCCAATTTCGCGCTGGAAAATGCCGCCAACAAGGCCAAACAAGAAGAACTCAACAAGACCAGGAACGACGACTTCACAGCCTTCTTCCTCGATTTTGTCGGTAACGTTATTGTTTGCTGTTGGGTGGA
>JAUMVS010000117.1:1539-4931 GCA_030530045.1 Phoenicibacter congonensis | reverse complement strand
AAAATTTATCGCCGCCTGGTTTGTTTCACTCGGCCCTGTGTTGGTCTACACTCCTTTGTTCTTGATTGTCTTTGTGGAAACTGGCGTTGTGTTTTTCCCGTTCCTGCCAGGCGATTCTTTGCTTTTCGCTTGTGGCGTGTTCTCGGCTGATGGCGGCGGATTGAATTTGATAGCAACGCTGCTCGTTTTTTATGCTGCGGCAATTCTTGGTAACACGTCAAACTATTGGATTGCGCGCTTTTTAGGACAGCGCATCATTGATTCTGGCAAAGTAAAATCGCTCACGCCTGAGCGCATGGGTAAGCTCGACCACTTCTTTGAAAAGTACGGCGGGCTCACAATTGTCATCACGCGCTTCATGCCTTTCTTCCGCACGTTCGCACCGTTTGTAGCGGGCACGGGCCACATGAATTTTGCTAAGTTTACGCTGTTTAACACCATCGGAGGCGTGTCTTGGGTGTCGCTGTTTGTGCTAATCGGCTACTTCTTCGGCGGAGTTCCTTTTGTGCAGCAGCACTTCTCGCTCATTGTTGTTGGCATCGTTGCTATCTCGGTTGCCCCTGCAATCATCGGCGCAATTTCTGGCGCTGTTAAAGCATCGAAAGCCAAGAAGGCAACTGACTAAATGAGGCGCCCAACCGCTAAAATTGCATTAGACGAAAAATGTAATTTTGCAAAAAGGTGTAACTAAATGTCTGAATCTCTCTACAGAAAATACAGACCTCTAGTTTTCGACGATGTCGTCGGTCAAGAGCACATCATCAAGACGCTCAAGAACTCGATTGACGGCAACAAAGTTTCGCATGCCTACCTGTTTTGTGGCCCGAGGGGAACCGGCAAGACGACCACCGCTCGCATTTTGGCGAAGGCGCTGCTTTGCGAGCACGGCCCAACGTCTAGCCCCGACGGCACCTGCGACGAGTGCATGCAAATTAGCGAGTCGACGCATCCCGACGTTTCGGAGCTCGACGCGGCGAGCCGCACGGGCGTTGATAACGTTCGCGACGAGATTATCTCGCGCGTGGGCTACGCGCCAATTCGCGGAAACTACAAGGTCTACATCATCGACGAAGTCCATATGCTCTCGAAGCAGGCGTTCAATGCGCTTTTAAAAACGCTCGAAGAGCCGCCATCGCACGTTGTGTTTGTGCTTTGCACGACTGACCCGCAGATGGTTCCGGAAACGATTCGTTCGCGTTGCCAGCGTTTCGACTTCCGCCCAATCAATTCCGATGAGCTAACTGGTCGCCTTGGCGCGGTCTGCGAGATGGAGGGCGTAGCTTTCGAAGGCGAAGCGCTCGATCTCATCGCTCGCCGCTCGAATGGTGGCTTGCGTGATGCTCTCACGGCTCTTGAGCAAACGATTGCGTTTGGTAACGGAAAAGCCACGCTCGAGGTTGCGCAGGACATGTTCGGTAAAACCGACAGCAACGATTTGAAGCAGCTTGTTGAGGCGATTGCGAAAAGCAACATTCAAGCCTGTCTTGAGTTCATTAACCAGCAGGTAGATTCTGGCACCGACCTCTCGCAGCTCGTGGATGATTTTTCAGTTCGCATGCGTGACGTCTACGTCATGAAGCTTTCGAACTGCGATGTTGCGCTCTCTTCTGCTCCAGAAGAAGCTCCTCAAATTAAAGCGGAAACTCAGCTTTTCAGCGAGGAACGCTTGCTATACATCATGTCGGTTCTGCATGACATCGTGAAAGATTTGCGCACCGCGAGCAATCAACGCCTAGCGCTCGAGCTTGGTTGCTTTAAGCTCATCGACTTGAACATGACGCTCTCGCTCGAGTCTCTCGCTGCTCGCGTAAAAGCTCTCGAGGAACGCCCCGTCGTTGCATCAGCAGAAGGCGCCGCCTCGCAAGCAGCCGCAGCACCTGCAACTGCAGTTAGCGGGGCTAACCAGGCAGCAGGTTCACAAGGGGTGGCGGCAAATAATGCTGCTCAATCTGGCATGTTTGGTGCTGCCATGCAGGCATCTTCGGCAGGCGCTGGATTTGAAAGCTCCACTACTGGCAACACCCAGCAAGCATTTGCTGATGCAAGCGCCGAAATTCCTGCGGTTCCAACCCAGGATATGTTTGGGAAGGACTCCCCAGCAGCAACACACAATGTTGGGGCAGCTGGCGAGGTTCCATTTGATGAAAGCAAGCCCGTTGCTGGTGCGACCGCAATGGGAGCAAATACCCCACTAGCAGCGGCTGGCACACCTGTCGCGGCAAGTGCAAACGAGGCTCCGGTCGCAACCGTAGCTCCCACCTCGACCGTAAATAAAGCTGCAGATGAGGTTCCTTTTGAGGGAAGCAAGCCGCTAACAGCTGGAGCTGATGCGGCTTCTGCTACATCAGCGGAATTAAACGCAGCGCCAGCGTCGATTACACCCGCAACAACTGTCGTGCAGGCAACTTCTGAGACTTATTCCGCCACGACCGTTTCAAGTCCTGCCGATGCTTCTGCTGAAGATGACAATCAGACGGTAGTGACAAAAGTAGAAGCTACAAAGACTTCAGTCGTAGCAGCACAAATCGCAGCTGGCACTCCTTCTTCGCGAAGCTTCAAAGAGATTTGGATGGCTGCGACCGATGAAATTGAAAAGTCGAATCCACGAATCGCGACAGTATTACGTGACACACATGGCAACTTTAGGCCTCCTACAAAAACAGTCATTTTGCGACTCGAGGCAGGACGTAAATTCGCGTTCGCAAGCCTCGACAAACCAGCAGTTAAAAACACAATCATTGAAGCACTCGAAATCGCTGGACTTCCTGGCGCCTCCGTCGTAGTTGAAATGATGCCCGAAGGCGAAAAATCCCCCGAAGAAACCGCCGCCCTCGCCGACCTGCAAAAAGGGGACGATGAGTTCTGTGCAGCCGAGCAAAATGAAGCTGCTAGCGGGGCAAATGTTCCAGTGCACAATGGGGACGATGAGTTCTGTGCAACCGACCAAAATGCAGCTGCTAGCGGGGCAAACGTTCCCGTGCAAAAAGGGGACGATGAGTGTGATAGTTCCGCTTCCCTGGCGGGAAGCGGGAACCTTGACGCTGCAAACGAACTTGAGCAGCATCTTTTGCACAACGGGGACGATGAGTTCTGTGCAGCCGAGCCAAATGCAGCTGCTATCGGGGCAAACGCCCCTGTGCAAAAAGGGGACGATGAGTTAGTTGCAGCAACATCAACCTCGCTGCAAAAAGGGGACGATGAGTTCTGTGCAACCGAGCAGAATCAAGCTGCTAGCGGGGTAAATACGCCAGTGCAAAAAGGGGACGATGAGTTCCGAGGTGGCGCCTACTTTGATAGCGACGGTGGCGATGATGACTCATATTACGAGCCCTACCACTTCAGCGCTGCTGACGCTGTGCTAAAAGGGGACGAGCAAAATGCTGCTGCTAGCG
>JAUMVS010000117.1:0-1529 GCA_030530045.1 Phoenicibacter congonensis | reverse complement strand
AAGCTTCTGCTCTAGCGTCTACAGATCCAGCGAAATAAGGGGACGATGAGTTAGTTGCAGCAACATCAACCTCGCTGCACAAAGGGGACGATGAGTTTAGTGCGGCAGCGCACAACGGGGACGATGAGTTGCTGGATGCTTCCGCAGAAGATAATGAAATTGAAGCTTTCAACGAAATCCTTTCCTCAGCTTTTGGGGAAGGCGTCGAATTTAGAGAAGTTTAGTTTTGGATTTTAAGGAGTTTTAAATCATGGACATGAAAAAAATGATGAAAGAGGCGCAGAAAATGCAGCGTAACGCAGCGATTGCTCAGCAAGAGGTTGCTGCGATGGAATTCAGCGCGTCCGCGGGCGGCGGAATGGTTGAATGCGTTGTGAGTGGCGACGGTGCGCTCAAAAGCATCACGATTGACCCTGAGGCGCTCGACCCTGAGGACGTTGAAATTCTGCAGGACACGATTGTTGCCTGTGTAAACGACGCAATTGCGACTGCGAGCGAGAAGGCAAACGCGCACATCAACGCGGCAGTTGGCAACCTCAACATGCCAGGATTTATGTAGGAAGTCGCCCGCGTGATTACCACCGAAGGGACAATTGAACAGCTGCTGCAGGAGCTCGAGAAGCTGCCAGGCATTGGGCCGAAGTCGGCGTCGCGCATCGCCTATTTTCTTCTGAACGAGAAAAAAAGCGAGGCGGTGGCGCTGTCGGATGCGATTCGCGATGTCGCCGAGCAGGTGCATTTTTGCAGCGAGTGCTACAACTACGCGAAGGGAGACAAGTGCGAAATTTGCGAGAGCACGGCGCGCGACCATTCGATAATTTGCGTTGTTCCCGAGCCGAGAAATGTTCCGCCGATTGAGCGCACGGGCGCGTTCAAGGGCGTCTACCACGTGCTCGGCGGCGAGATCTCGCCGCTTGACGGCGTTGGTCCCGATGACATTCGCATTAAAGAGCTTGTGTCGCGTGTCAAAAAAGGTGGGATTACGGAAGTGATTGTGGCGACCGATCCAAACATCGAAGGCGAGGCGACCGCAAACTACATCGCTGGAAAACTCGAGGGTCTGGGAGTGAATGTTACGCGCCCAGCTCGCGGAATTCCGTTTGGCGGCGAACTAGAATTTGCCGACGAAATGACCCTCGCACAAGCCCTGGACGACCGCCGCAGTTTCTAAAATCATGCATTTAACTGCGGAAATGCTCGCCTGCACAATGGGGACGATGAGTCGACTGCGATAGAAGACTGCCGCGCATTCGCTTGGCTCCGGATGAGAGCTTCGCTCTCATAAGTCGCCTGCGCGAACGCACGGCCAGTCTTCATCTTGATACCTGTTTGATACATGTTAAATGGGGACGATGAGTTATTTGCAAGTTATTTGCAGAGCTGCAAAAAGGGGACGATGAGTGTTTTCGTTCCGCTTCTCTGACGAGAAGCGGGAACCTTGACGCTGCAAACGAACCTGGACTGCATCTTTGGCCTGCAAAAGAATTCCGCAGCACAAAGGCTAGCGAAATTCTTTTTCGACCAAATCT
>JAUMVS010000116.1 GCA_030530045.1 Phoenicibacter congonensis | reverse complement strand
GCGTCTGCGCCGCCACGAACGGCAGCATTCAAAGAGGCAGGCGAACCAGCCGGTGCAAGAAGTTCTGGAATTCTCATGTGCGTTTCTGCTTAAAAACTAACCGAAATCTAGGATTTCAGATTGTTGAGTTTTGACTTGAGCGATTCATCAGCTTCGTTGAATGACTTAACTGCAGCGTCATATTTAACTTGTGCTTCTTGAACCTTAGTTGCTGCGTCGGCTGCGCTCGTGTCGCTCTTAGTCGCCTCTTCCATTAAAGAAAGAGCGCTTTTCATGTCCTCGCATGCAGCTTGATATTTCTTGCCTTCGTCAGAAAGAGCGGCAGGAACCTCGATTGAAGCGACCTTGTCGAGAGTTTCTTCAATCTCGTTACTCTTCAAGCGAGTAGCAACCGCATCACCTGAGCTGTAGGTGGAAGCCAGCTCGTCATACTTAGTGGACAAATCGGATGCGACAGAATTTAGGCTGTTGACATATGTTTGTGCCTGCTCATAAGGCGTTTTTGTTTGCGTAGTGCTGCTTGACGTTGTTGCGCAACCCGCAAGCGAAAAGCCACCACACACGATTAGAGCAGTTAATGCTATGTTTAAAAACTTCGATTTCATTTAAATTCCTATCGCAATAGTTGTCGTTGTTTATAAAAAATGTATTCGTTAATTCTATATAAGCAAGCCTTTTAGCACGCATAACCGCAAGCAATTTGAACTGCTTGATGTAGGAAAACAGCTATACAGTTAGCGCGTGATTTCTCGACTAAGCGGAAGGCGTTTCTCCGCCTCCGCCAGAGTCACCGCCGCCGGATTCACCGCCACCACTTGGTGTTGTTCCACCTGAAGTGTCACCACCCTGGGTGCCAGTCCCCGATGCAGCATTGCCACTATTGTTGTTCGTTCTGCTCTCACTCTCACTGTTGCTGTTTGAGCTTGACGAGCTAGAGCTGTATGAACTGCCTCCAATGTGGTTTGTGGAGTCATAGAAATTCGAGATGTATGGCGGGTTCGAAGCCTCAGGGAATGACTCGTTCACATAGCCAAGATAGGAGTCAATGAAGACTTTAAACGTGCTTTCTACAGTTGCCGTGCAAGAGCGAGCGTCGGAGTAGTTTTCCGTAAAGTCACCCATCCAGAAAGCGGCTGAAATTTGAGGTGTGATGCCAATCCACCATGAGTCTTTGAAATCTTCAGTTGTGCCCGATTTGCCTGCCGCAGTTTGAGTTGCAGGTCGCGCTGCGGTGCCAGTTCCGCTGGTGACAACAGTTTTCATTGCCTCGCAGGCAGCATGCGCAGTTTCTGCCGACATAGCTTTTTTGCCTTCAGGGTTCGTGTTGTCGACGAGCACCTTGCCATTGTTGTCGGTCACTTCCATGACGCATTCTGGCTCGTAATAGGTTCCACCGTTTGCAATACAAGCATAGGCTGTCGCCATTTGAAGTGGCGTGATGGAAGCAACGCCGAGCGTCAACGTTGGAACGTCAGGCAAGTCAGATGTTATGCCCATTCTGCGAGCTACCTCGATTACCTTTTCAGGTGTGACGTAATTGCAAAGGCGCACAAAGCCAGTGTTTGATGAAATCGCCAACGCAGAAGCGATTGAGCGCGTGCCGTAATTCGCGTTGCCGTAGTTGTAAATTGTCGAGCCGTTCATAACAATCGAGGTGCCGCAATCGATCATCGTGTCAGGGCTAATTCCAGCTTCAATTGCTGCTACGAGCGTGAAAACTTTAAACGAAGATCCTACCTGACGACCGTTTGTGCCATCGCCTGTTACAAGGTTGACCTGCGATTCGTCGTAGTTGCCTTGGCCATGAATTGCCTTGATGTAGCCATTCGACGGGTCAACTGCAACGCCTGCTACCTGGAATCCAGTTGAGTCGGCCTTGTCTTCCGATGCGCTATCGATTGCCTCTTGAGCAGAAAGGTCAAGTGTCGTGATTACGTTTAGGCCGTTGCTGAACAAGTCAGCAGAAGAAAGGCCATATTTCTCAGCGTTGTTAGTGAGCTGGTTGCGAACATAACTTGTGAAGTATGGGTATTTCAAAATGCCAGTCTGTGTTGGCTCTGAAGGGTTCAGCGTGATTTCTTGCGCTTTCACTTCATCGGCTTCTGCCTGCGTAATGACGTTGTTGCTGACCATTCTGTCGAGAACAGTGTTTCTGCGCTCGAGGCAGTTTTCCATGTTGTCAATTGGGTTGTTGTAGGTTGGCGACTGAGGAATGCCGATGAGCGTTGCCGCCTCGTTTAGTGTGAGTTCGTTAGCGTTCTTGCTAAAGTAGCGCTGCGAAGCAGCCTGAATTCCGTAAGCGCCGTTGCCGTAGTTAATGGTGTTTAGATAGAGCTGCAAAATCTCGTCTTTGGAATAGAGCTGCTCCATCTTAATAGAGATGTAAATTTCGCGAACTTTACGCTTGAAAGAGATGTCTTGCATTTCATCGGAAATGACAGTGTTTCTCGCAAGCTGCATTGTGATTGTGGACGCGCCCTCGAGGCTGCCTCCCAAAATGTTATTCACTGCCGCACGAGCTGTGCCTGTGATGTCAAAGCCGTTGTGAGTGTAGAAGCGCTCGTCTTCCGTCGCGACCGTGCCTTTCACGACATATTCACTAACCTGGTCAAGCGAGACAGGTGTGCGGTTCTCGAGCTGGAATTCCGCAAGCAAAGTCTCGCCATCGCTGGCGTAAACCTTCGATGTGACAGGATTATTCAGTTCATTCAAATTTGAATAATCAGGAATGTCTTTTAGCCATGAATCGCAAACGAAATAAACCCCAATTCCGCCGACAATCATGAGGCCAAGCAAGCTGAACAAAACAACCAAAACAGCACTTTTTATGTCGTGCTTGCGGATGTGTTTTCTTTTCTTCAAAGCACGTGATGCCATGTTTAAAATAACCCCTTAGAATTCGGAATTTCAACTCAAAAATTATAACAAATGAGCATTTGACCCTTAATCTATAATGATTTGAATACACCAGAAGTGCCTTTAAAAAGGGGGCCTCAATGCATAATTTTGAGAGTCACGTTGACAGCATGGTCAACTTCTATAGGAGCGGTATCAAGAACAGCACCACCAAAAAACTTGGCGTTGAGCTCGAATACACTCTTCTCTATTCCGACAATTCACAAGTCAAATATTTCGATGAGTTTGGTCAAAAATGGCTGATGGAAAGCCTGCTTGAGACCTACCCCGAAAAAATGCTCGACGAGCAAGGCAACATGATTGGAATCAAGAACGACCGCGATTCCATCACGCTCGAGCCAGCTGGTCAGTTCGAAATTTCGGCTGGACCATTCGAAACGCTCGATGACGTCGAGACTGCTCTCACCAACTTCCAGGAAGCGGTTAAAACGCTTTGTGAGCCGCATGGAATCAGAATGGTCGCGACTGGCTATCACCCAAGAGTCAAAGCAGAAGACCTCATCATCATTCCAAAAATTCGCTATGAGCTGATGACGCAATATTTCTTAAAGAACTCGCCAAAAGGCATTCGAATGATGCGCGGAACAGGCTCGACTCAGGTCTCGATTGACTATTCAAGCGAGCAGGATTGCATCAATAAGCTGCGTCTTGCCTATGTTTGCACGCCGCTTTTCGCACTGCTTTGCGACAACACGCCAAATTTTGAAGGCGAAAAAAGAACGCATCATCTCATGAGGACTGAAGTCTGGGAAGATTGCGACCCTCGTCGTTGCGGCGCCATGCCTGGCATCTTTGATGACGATTTTGATTTCAAAAAATGTGCAGAAGTGGTTCTGACCACACAATCGATGTTTGAAATGGAAGGCGAAACAGGCCATTTAACCGATAAAACTACGAGCGAGATTTATGGCGAGCGCGAAATGAGTAACGACGACTGCGCTGCTGCTTGCTCGCACTTGTTCAATGACGTGCGCCTGAAAAACTTCATCGAGATTCGACCTGCTGATGCGCTGCCAACTGAATATGCGCTTGCCTACGTCGCACTCGTAAAAGGTCTTTTCTATTCAGAAAGTTCGCTCGCAGAAGCTAAGGAATACTTCGGCGCTCAAACAGAAGAGTCATTCGAAGCAGCGAAAAAAAGCCTCGAGGACAACGGATTTGACGGCGAAGTTTACGGAATTCCAGCAGCAGAAGCTGCAGCTAAATTAGTCGCAATTGCAAAAGTTGGCCTTCCAGCAGAAGAAAAGCACTTCATCGAGCCTTTTGAAAAGCTCATATCTGAGAAGAAAACTCTCGCTGACGAAGCTGCTCCGCTAAACTAAAATGCCTAGCTGGCGCTTCTCCATGTTGGGCGGTCAGTCGAGCGAACGTTGATGTAGACGACCTTGTCGTTTTCTTCCATAATGCCTTTTGCGATTCTCTCTTTGTCGCGAACATTTTCCGCCGAACCAAACGCAATTTCAATATTGTTGGTCAAGCGCAAAGTCGTCGCGTTAATGTTAGACGCAGAGATCGATTTCACTTGGTCTTTGAGGTCAGTCGAAAAGCCATTCAAAATAGCAAGCGCATTCAAAACAGTTTCGTCACTGCACTTTCCACCAATTTCAGGAGCGATGCCATTAGGGCAATCTTTGATGTGTACCGCAGAATCGGCATCGGTGTAGATGTTTTGTGAGATTTGTTTGCCTGTGTCGGAGTCTTGATTTGGAATTGCCATAATCCACATGCCGTCAAGCGTAATAATCCAGCTCTGCGCAATTTGATTTGCTCCTGAGTTGAACTCTACAACTGCGCCAATCTTTCGCTCTTTCACAACAATTTGCAGTTTGTTAGGGAAAACCCTGTTAAACGACACACTTTCGACCCAAGAGTCACGCTTGAATCCCGACTCAATTTTGCCCGCATCAAAGGTGAGCAAGTTTTGTCCTTCAGGGGAAGGTGCCAGCGCTTTGCACTCAGCCTCAGTCAAATGGTCGGTGCCAACATATTCCACTTCTGTAATTTTTAGATAGTCAGAATTTGC
>JAUMVS010000115.1 GCA_030530045.1 Phoenicibacter congonensis | reverse complement strand
TGCAATGCGCCGCGTTCTCGGCGTCGAGGTAGGCAGTCGGTTCGTCAAGCACCACGAGTTCAGGCTCAGTTGCAACTGCAGCCGCAATCGTGACGAGCTGCTGCTCTCCGCCCGAAAGCGTCATCGGGTCGCGCTCAGCAATGGCACCCAGGCCCGCTTTGTCTAGCTCAAGCGCCACAAGCTCATCAATTCGCTCAACACCCAAACAGAGGTTTTGCGCACCAAACGCCAACTCACCTGCAACTGTTTCGCAAACGAGCTGCGTCGAAGGGTCCTGTGCAACATAGGCAATTTTTCTTCGCGCTGCCTCGTAATTTTCGGGCGACACACAAGCAGAAACTCCAGCCTTTTCCGCAGTCGCCAACTCGCAAGCTTCGTCAAAGCAATTTAGCCCCATGAGCTGAACTTTGCCGCTGTCAGGCGCAAGCAAACCAGCAACGATTTTCCCAAGCGTCGACTTTCCGCATCCATTCCTGCCAACGAGTGCCAAATGCTCGTTATCATCAAGCGAAAGCGAGACGCCATCTAGAACTAGCGTCTCGCCCCCGTCATACGAAAACGAAATATTTTCCAACTCAACAAGTTTCAAATTTAACCTTTTAAACGATTGCTATAAACGAATGCGCGGAAGCCGGTTTTCGGCCGATGTTAAATGGGGACGATGAGTTCTGCGTAAACATTTCTGAGCCGCTTCGCTAATTCCTGAAAATTAGGACAAGGCTTTCTTTAAAGGCAGGAAAACAAGGCCAGCAACCACGCTGTTGATTGTGAATTTCAAAATGTTGAAAGGAAGAATGATTGGCAAAATCATTCCTGCAACAGCCTCAACAGTGACACCAGTGTAGAGCGGCGTAACAATGAGGTTCATGACGCAAGCAGCAGCCGAGGAAGCGACAACCGCTACAACCAGGCCGATTACAAGTGCTGCTTTAGTTTCTTTTTTGCGATAGATAATCGAGCCAGCAAGAACGCCACAAAGGCCCATCACTAGGCTCATAACAGCGCCAGCTGGGTTTGTGAACAGGCGGAACACCCAAGGCAGGGAAACAACAACTGCACCAGTGGCTGGACCATAAAGAAGTGCTGCCAACAAGCAGAAAATGCCCGATGGGTCATACTTTAAGAACGGCGCAGCTGGAAAGATTGGGAATTCAATAAAGCTTGTCACGATTGACAGCGCTACAAAAAGCGCACTGACAGCGACGCGGCGTGTATCCCACTTGCCTCTTCCGTCTCCAGTTGAATGATTTGACATGAACGAACTTTGAGAAATGCTCATTTCGAGCTCCTTTCGCTTTTCCCATCCGGACTTTAACCGTTGGTGCCAGAATTTCGCTGGCTCGGCTCCTCTCGGAGTTCGCGGACTTCAAGCTCGCAGCTTGTCACCGCCAGTGGGGAATTTCACCCCGCCCTAAAACGTCCCCCCATAATAGCACGAAGATTCACAAATAAAACCGCGAATAATTCCCAAGCGATTAACCAACGAAGAATGAAGGCTGTCGCGCGTTCTTCTGAAACTCGCTTTCGTTTTCCGAGGCGCCACATCCTCCGCGAGCAATACGCGCTTCGCGCTCCCAGGGCTCGCTTCCGGATGCGTCGCCCTCGGAAAACTAACCCTTCTTGCCGATACAAAATGGGGACGATGAGTTCAGGCGAGCTGGAATCAGGTTAAAAAAGCGTGCGCGATTTACTATGTCAAAGAAGCGGAACAAAAAAATAAACGACGAAACCTGAGGATAAGTTTCGCCGTAAATTGAGGGGTAACATGTCGGGGAGCGAAATGAAGTTAGAGAAATTGAAGAGGGATTTCGTTTCTGCAAAAGAGGGGTTTTAGTTGCCTCCCCGATATGTCAAGGTTCGCACATTGGTGTTCAGGTCCAACGTACATGTTCAGGTTCAAATCAATCACATCGGTTGTTCTGCAGTTAGCTTGTTAGTCAAGCTCCGAAGTAACTTTTTTATTGAACGAGTTTTATAATACTCTTTTTTTAAACGCTGTCAAGAAAAAAATGAAAAAACTTTAAAATTTTTTGAATTTTTTTATTTTCCCAGGTATACACAGGGAAAATGCATGCAATCTAATTGCAAAAATTGGTGCAGTTGCAATGTTATCAACAAAAATAAACACGCCACATTAAAAATGATTAGAAATGAATTCGAGATTAGAACGCGTTCTTTTAATTGCGGAATACTAAAGTTGTGTGCATTTGAGGTCAGAAAGCCTCAGGAGGAAATTCCGAAAGAGCACCGGAGAATTGCCTGATTCCGCTTATGCGGAATTAGAAACAAGAAATTACGACACTAAAAGATTAAAGCGCAGATCTTAGTCTGCGCTTCCGGTAACGGAACAAATAAAAAGGCGCCCCGTTTGGGACGCCTCATGGTAATTCAAAAACTGAAGTTTTTAGAATTTAAGCAGTAGCTTCTGCTTTCTTCTCTTCTTTGTTTTTGCCAAATTTTGGAGTGAAGTCGGTTGTAGCGTAAAGCTCAATCATTTCATCCTGAGTGCGCTGTGTGCCGTCTTCTTTGAACTCAAGAGAGAGTGCTTTCTTGAATGCGAAGAGGCCGCCGATTACAACTACACCAAATGGCAGAGCGCCGATGATCGAAATTGTTTGAATCGAGCTAAGACCGCCAGCAAGAAGAAGAGCTGCAGCGATTGCGCCGAGAACGCAGCCCCAGAAGAGCTTAATTGCGATTGGAGCTTCGGTGCCAGGTTTAGAAAGCATTTCGCAAATAACAACAGAACCAACCTGAAGGTGAGCTACGAAGAAGATCAAGAGCAGGATCAGGATGAGAACGATTGTTACAACTGCGAATGGGAACTGTTGCAGAGTTGCGAACAGGCCAAGAGCAGTGTTTTGTGTCAATGCGTCCTGGATAGCAGTTACGCCACCATTGAGGGTGAGATCAATTGCGCTGCCGCCAAACACTGTCATGAAGACGAATGAGAAGAGGCAAGGGCAAAGAGTTACGCCGAGGATAAACTCACGGAGTGAACGACCTTTAGAAATCTTTGCAATGAATCCACCTGTGAATGGAATCCAAGCAATCCACCATGCCCAGAAGAAGATTGTCCAAGCTCCAACCCAGCCGTTTGTCTCATTAAATGTGTCAGCTGAGAAGCTTTGTGTGATGAAGTTTGAAATGTAGCCGCCGAATGACTCAGTGAAGTAGTTCAGCAGGAATGGTGTGTTACCAATGATGAAGATAATTGCAGTCAAAGCAATCATTACCCAAATGTTCAGAGTTGAGCAGAAAGAAATTGCCTTGTCGATGCCGCCGATGAGCGAACCAACTACAAAGATGATTGTGCATCCAACGATGATTACAACTTCGATTGTTGTTGTAGCAGGGATGCCGAATTGGTACTCAAGACCGCCAGCTACCTGCATAGCGCCAAGACCAAGAGAAGTTGTAACGCCGAAAACAGCAACGATAACTGCGAGTGAGTCGATGATTCTTCCGAAAACACCCTTAGTTGCTTTTTCGCCAACCAGTGGAACATAAACAGAGCTGATAACTGCTGGTTTCTTCAAGCGGTGTGAAGAATAGGCAAGAGCGCCACCAATAGCAGCATAGCCAACCCATGGTGTAATTCCCCAGTGCATGAAGCTCTGGCGAAGTGCGAGTTGAGCTGACTGAATCGTGTCACCGTCACCAGTTGGAGGAGCGATGAAGACGCTCATTGGCTCAGCAACAGAGTAGAACAGAAGTCCTACGCCCATGCCAGCTGTAAACAACATGAAGAACCAAGTGCCAAATTTATGGAGTGGTTTTTCGTCGTTGCCACCAAGGCGAACTTTTCCGTAGCGAGAAAATGCAACATAGTAAACGAACACCATGCAAGCTACGAGAGTAACATTATAAAACCAAGCAAAGTTGGCAATAATCGCAGAGTTCATGCCCTGAATAAGACTCTCTGCTTGAGTTGGGAAGCCGAGTGTCAGCGCAATGATGACAACGCAGACGATTCCAGCAATAGCAAGAACTGTCTTGTCGATTGTCTCAAGACCGCGCCCCTTTGTTGCTTCCTTGTTTGAATTTTCCGCCATAATCCAAAACCTCCTTTATCCAATAAATATAAGCACTTGTTCGAATTGAAGAATTTAGGCTCTTAAAATTTCTTCATTCCGCACAAGTTAGCGGCTAGTTCTCAGTGAATTCTTCTACTTCCAAAATCCACTCTTTGCGAACTTCCCACACACAGCCAACGTTGTCTTCCATGTTGTCGGAAGGCACACAACATCTTGGCCAGCTGCGAAGAATTTCGCTTTTGAACTGGGGGAACATGTTCCCTTTTGTCGACATAATTAATGAAGCCTCATTAACAATGCCTGCCTGACGAAGTTTCTCATCGTGAGCTCTTTCGTCATCGTCATCAGTTGGAACGTACATGTAGTTAAGCACGTAGCCCCACTTGTTGTAATCAATAATAAAGAGGTTCTCTTCCGGCACATCAAGTGTCAAAGAAACCTCGCGAGGTGCCTGTGGCAACCTTGCACTTTCAGTCAAAGCAAGCCAAATTGGAAGGTAGAGCCCTTCGGGAATATCAATTTTTTGCTTTGCTTGATCGGTTAACCAGCGATAGCTTTGGATGTAATAGTCGGAAATTGTGTCTGACTTAGCTCGAAGAAACTGTTCGCGGCAGATAAAAGAGCCATTGCTCTCAATCTCCTTCAGAACAAGTTCATTCTGCCTTGTCCAAGCAATCATTTCTCTCTCCCAAAACCCTCTGGCGACCTAGCGCCATAAATAAATTAATTTTATTCAAAATATTTTAAATATTTTAGCACAGTTCAAAAATACTAAATTTTTTGCCAATTTTCAAGTTATTTTGAACAATCATTTATGTTGTTTAAAAATCATATCATTACTTTGTTTAAAAATTCAAAAAAAAATAGGCTGTAACACGCGACTTTTATGTTTAATAAATATAAAACGCCGCTGTTCAAAAAAATTTCAATTAATTTTGACAAACATGTTTAATTTAAGTATAATGAAAGCCACATTGAGGGTCCAACCTCA
>JAUMVS010000114.1 GCA_030530045.1 Phoenicibacter congonensis | reverse complement strand
GGGTCGCAAACGAGACCCAGAAGATTAGCGATTGTAAGAGAGCTTGCAGTTAGCGCTTGTTCAGGCGTTCCCCCGAGAAGCTGCACGCAGGCCGCAGCTGCCATAGCGGCTGCGCTTCCGACTTCTGCTTGGCATCCGCCCTCAGCTCCGGCAACGCACGCGCCAGCCTGAATGATAACCCCGACAGCAGCGGCGCAATAGAGCGCTTCCATAATTTCCTCGTCGCTTTTTTCCAAGTGTTCAGCTAGTGCAAGCACGCTGCCTGGGACGACGCCCGATGATCCTGCAGTTGGCGCGGCAACGATAACTCCCATAGCAGCCGAGCGTTCAAGCACCGCCATTGCACGTGCTACGGCGTCGGTTTGCACTTCGCCCATCAATGAAGGCGCCCAGGTAGTGCTTGCTTTTGCAATGCCAGAAGCCTCGCCGCCGATGAAGCCTCCGAGCGATTTCATTGGCTTTTTAATTGGAGCCGTAGTTTCATCTCTCATGACCGCTAAAACGCGTCGCATCGATTCTTCTGCGCGCTCCTTGCCAACAAGCATTTCTTCGCGCATGTGCATAACCCCGCCAATAGAAAGCCCAAGGTTAGAGCATGCTTCGAGAAGCTGTTTTCCATCGTCGAAGATTTCTTCAACTGTAACGCCAGGAGCTACTGCGGTGTCTCCGCCAAGTGAAATGAAAGTCGCATAATCGATGTTTTCGAGAGCTCGAATTGATGGTAGAACCGATTCGTCGGGGTTGCCGTCGGTTTCAAAAACTGTGTAGGCTTGCCCGCCTTGCTCGGTGCGGTAATTGCGGCAAGTTGCGATGTTTACCTGGGCATTTGCAAGTTCATTCGTGAGCGCAGCCAGAGCGCCTGGCACGTCGCGGTGGGCGACGAAGAGGGTAGCGTAGCGCCCTGTAATTTTGACGCCGACGCCGTTAATGCGGCTCACGCGCACTTTTCCGCCGCCGAGTGACTCGCCGCGAACCTGCGCTGTGAAGCCATTTTCGTTTTCCATAGTGATGTCGACGGTGTTTGGATGCATGGTGACATCGTCTCCGCCGATTTTGAAGTTGAATTCCAGTCCTGAGTCTTTGGCCAGTTCGAAAGCGTCTTTGATTCGCTCGTCATCGGTGGCTAGCCCCAGCACGCCTGCGACAAGGGCTCGGTCGGTTCCGTGTCCGTGGTAGGTGTGCGCGAAGCTGTTCCACAACGTGAAAGTGACGCGGGCAACGCGCCCTTCGACAAGCGAAGCGGCGACCTGTGCGCATCGAAGAGCTCCGGCTGTGTGCGAAGAAGAAGGGCCAACCATAATTGGTCCCAAAACCTCAAACGTTGAAGTGGTTGCAAACGATTGTGCTCTTCCTGCCACAGGGGTCTCCTCTCATCAAAACAGTGGTTTTGAGTATACCTTAAACCCCAGCTAGGAAACCCATTTTTAACGCTAGCGCATCTCTTTTTCTCTCGGCAACCTCGACCGCTATCTCTCTATTTGCAAGGGTGCGAAAGATAAATGTAAATTGGGGACGGAAGCAAATTTATAACCGAGTTCCCCCAGGTGATGCATACATTTACACTGGTGTCAGAGATAAATTAAATTTCGAGGGTGGCGTAAACTTCGTTTAGCTTTTTAGCGGAATCGATGAGGCGCCCCTTTTCGTGGTCAGAAAGCTCGGCAGGAATGCTGAATTCCGCACCATATTTTCCAACAATCGCAGGCATGCTGAGCACTGTGCCTTCAAAAAGGCTTCCGTTTTGCATATGCGAAACCGTCAGAAGCGACTTCTCATCGCGAACAATTGCCTGACAGATGCGCTTTGTTGCCTGCGCGATTGCGTAATAGGTCGCCTTTTTCTTATTAATAATTTCATACGCTGAATTCTTAACGTCGGCTGAAATTTGCTCGAGCTGGAAGTCGCCATTTTCGCAACCTCGCATCTCGCAGAACTCTTTAATTGGAATGCCGAAGACGTTAGCTTTCGACCAAAGAACAACCTCGCTGTCGCCGTGTTCGCCGACGACGTGCGCATGAACATTGCGAGAATTCACATCAAGAAGAGCGCTAATTCTTTGCTTCAAACGAGCCGTGTCAAGCACTGTGCCGGAACCAATGACCCTGGTTGGGCTAAATCCTGTGATGTCAATTGTCACGCGCGTCAAAATTTCGACTGGGTTAGTGAGCACCAGAATTACGCCGCCAAAGTTGCGTTCGACCAGCTCCGGCATGATGCTTTTGAAAATGTTTGTGTTTTTCTGCGCGAGTTCAAGGCGAGTCTCGCCAGGTTTTTGGTTTGCTCCAGCAGAAACCACGGCGACAAGCGCGTCGGCTGCGTCGTCATAGTTGCCTGCGTATACCTTGCAAGGTTTTGCAAAAGGAATGCCTTGCGTGATGTCGAGCGCTTCGCCTTCCGCCCTGTCTTTATCAACGTCAATCAAGACGATTTCGTTGAAAATGCCGGTCTGCATCAAGGTGTAGGCTGCCGTTGACCCGACAAAGCCGCAGCCAATCATCGCACATTTACGACCGTTTACCAAATTTCTCATAGCAACCTCCTCGTTTTGTACAACCCTTGCCTCGATTATATGTTCAAAATTTTTTTAAATGTTCAACAATCGCTTTATTTAACGATTTTCAAATAAATTCATCTAACGCCAGACAAGCTGCGCAATTTTTGATGATTTTGCGCACGATGCACGTCCGAATAAATGACGCGGCGTTTTATAATCAACTAGCTGTTTTATTAGAAGGAGAATCGCACTTGCTTTCGTTCGCGACACTAGAACCAATGACGCTTTTGATTGTTTGCCCTTTGGTGTTTTTGGCTATGTTGGTCGATGCAATTTCTGGCGGAGGTGGACTCATTTCCTTGACTGCCTATCTTGCGGCTGGAATTCCTGCCCATGTTGCGCTCGGGACTAACAAATTGTCGAGCGCAATTGCGACACTTGTTGCAACTGGTCGCTTCATCGCAAACGGGTTTGTGAACTTCAAACTAGGCGTTCTAGCTGCGGTTTTTGCCCTTCTGGGTTCTTTTCTTGGAGCAAAAATCGCTCTTTCTGTTCCCGACGGCGTTATCCAAATGATCATGGTTTTTGCCCTTCCAGTGGTAGCATTTTTTGTTCTGCGGAAAAAGGTTCTAGTTGATGTTGCGACAGACATTCCTTTTAAGAAGCAGGCGGCAATCGTAGCGCTATTTTCATTTTTAATTGGCGGCTACGACGGGTTTTATGGCCCTGGAACTGGAACTTTTATGCTGATTGCATTTTCTGCTGCTGCAAAAATTCCATCCAAAGAGGGGAGTGGCATCGTCAAATGCGCCAACCTTGCATCTAACGTAGCGGCACTCATCACCTTCGCGTTAAACGGAATGGTCTACTGGGAGCTCGGTCTCATCGCTGCGATTTTCGGCGTCGTTGGAAGTTATGTCGGTTCAGGTCTCGTGCTCAAAGACGGCTCAAAAGTCATCCGTCCGGTCATGTTAATCGTTCTCGCAATCCTCTTCGTCAAAGTCCTTTCTGACATCTTTCTCTAATTTGCATTTATCTCTGACACCATTGCAAATCGTTCTCATTTATCTCTGACACCATTGCAAATCGAGCTTCTATCTGGGCTTTTCAGAGAGTAAATTTATCTCCGTCCCCAATTTGCATTTATCTCTGACACCATTGCAAAAAAGAAATTTATAATTTTCCTCAATTATTTGCATCTCTATCTAGGAGGTAGTTTATGTCCTACAGAATCGCGCATTGGTGCATTCACGTTCTTGACCTTGAAAAATCCCTCGAGTTTTACGAGAAGGCGCTCGGTCTTCACGTCGACCATTCTTTTGGCCCAGAGGATGGCAGCTGGTCAAACACCTATCTAAAATCCGACGACGGCGACTTCCTTGTCGAGCTCACTTGGAACAAAGGTCGCACCGAGCCATACCTCAATGGCGGCAAAGACACTCATCTTGCATTTGAGACAGAAGATTACGAAGCTGCTCACAAACTTCATGAGGAAATGGGTTGCATTTGCTTTGATAATACCCGCATGGGCCTGCATTTCATTCAAGACCCTGACGGTTCCTGGCTCGAGGTTGTGCCTGCCGGCAAATACTAGTAGTTTTTAAAAGCATCAATGAAAAAAGCGGAGCCAATCGGTTCCGCTTTTTTATTATCTGCCATGCTATTTGCACTGGTGCCAGAGATAAATTCTCGACTTGCTATTTGCATTGGTGTCAGAGATAAATTCTGTCTTCTCTTACGCTTTTTGCTCGTTGAAGGTTATAAAATTACGATTTAGCTCAATCCAAACCAGAGAGTAATTTTTGGAATGTAGCCAATCACGAAAATGATGAGAATGAGCACTGGAATTCCATATGTCACCCATGCGCGGCTCCATTTCGGGAACTTAATTCCTTTGCCTGCGTCGGCTTCTTTAATGAAACCATCCCAGCCCCAGCCGATTTTTCTTGTGCAGAAAATCACGAAGATGAGCGAGCCGAGAGGCAACATGTTGTTTGACACAATGAAGTCCTCAATTGATTGAATGTCGCCAATTCCAGGGATTGTGAGGCCCGACAAAACGTTAAATCCAAGTGCACAAGGCAGGCTTAAGATTGTCACAAGAATTGCGTTTATGATGACAGCTTTTGAGCGTGCGTAGCCCCATTTATCCATTGTGAAACTAATTAGGTTTTCAAACACTGCGATGATTGTCGAGAGCGCAGCGAAGCTCATGAACACGAAGAACAAAGCGCCCCAAAGGTTTCCGAGTGGCATCTGCGAGAACACAAGAGGCAGGCTCACGAAAATGAGCGATGGGCCTGAGTCTGGTGTTACCCCATATGCAAAGCACGCTGGGAAAATAATGAGGCCAGCAAGAATTGCAACAAGAGTGTCAAGCGCAGTTGCTGAAATCGCTTCGCCCGTGAGACTTCTTTCTTTTCCGATGTAGGATCCAAAAATCTCCATTGCCGCGATGCCGAGAGAAAGCGTGAAGAACGCTTGCCCCATTGCAGCGTAAAGAACATCTCCAAATGATGAGAGCCCGTTGCTAAACATCTTGCTGAAATCTGGCACGAGATAAAATGCAA